>NZ_JBIUXX010000019.1:0-98401 GCF_044744235.1 Pseudomonas sp. NPDC087346 | reverse complement strand
TTGAGCTAACCAATACTAATTGCCCGTGAGGCTTGACCATATAACACCCAAGCAATTTGCGTCGAAAGGCCAGATTGCGGTGTGTGAAGACGAAATGAACCGAAAGTTCGATCTTGCAAAACACCGAAAGCTATCACATACCCAATTTGCTGAAGCGAGGCCATCTGGTCCCGAGTCAGTACCCGAATTTCTTGACGACCATAGAGCGTTGGAACCACCTGATCCCATCCCGAACTCAGTAGTGAAACGATGCATCGCCGATGGTAGTGTGGGGTTTCCCCATGTGAGAGTAGGTCATCGTCAAGATTAAATTCCGAAACCCCAATTGCGAAAGCAGTTGGGGTTTTGTTTTGCCTGCGAGAAAGTTCCTGGCAGTTGCCAGGCTTCTATTCTTCACATGGAAAAGCCCCACAGTTTTGCACCTGTGGGGCTTTTACGTTTCTTCAGGATCTACATCAATCCCACATTCAAGCACTCACGGCTGTGAATGCCCTAGCTTGCGTTTGATCAGCTCGTAAACATCCTTGTGCGTCGAGTTGTGCAGAGACTTGTCCTTGCAGGCCGTGGCGAGGAAGTTTTTCACTTCATCCTTGGCATGAGGATAGAGGCCGGCAACATAATCAGCTTCGTGTGCTTGGGTGCAGTTGAAGTGCTTATCGTCTTTCGCTTTGTCTCTAGCCATTGTGCAGCTCCTTTTGACAACGAATGATGTAGCGAAACAGGGCAGAATTGCCCCATACGCTGGTGAGCTTAGGGGGGAAGCCAATGCTCGCCAGTCATTCGGATGAAAAAGGAAGGGGCTGTAGGATGCGGCCTGTATTGATTCACACGCTTAAATTTCCTTGATCGGCGTCTCTCCCTGTACCGCTTTGATCAACTCGATCACATGCAAGCAATCGGACTTGTTCACATACGACTCCCCGCTGGCAATCGTCTCGTGGTTCCCCGCACGCAGTCTCCAGCGCCATTGTCCTTTTCCAGTGTTCGGAGTGCCTTTGGATTGCCTGTAAATTTCGAAATACATCAGTTCGCTCCATGCGATGGGGTTATTGCGACAGCCTGCGTGAGGCATCGACGCAAGCCTAGCGGAGCAGGGTTATTTGGCTACCAGGCATTTGTTTCCAATCGTAGGCGGATGTTTCTGCAAGGTGCGGGCTAGAGCGTGAGGATCGGCCTTCGGTTTGGCCAAAACGTCACCGTTTCACCCTTGCATCACTCTCGACGCTACTGCTTAATACGTGACGGCTCATGGCGTCGAGAATCTCTCGGCGACCGACAATCACTATAAAAAGAGCACTCTCTTGACTGAGCACGGAATGCAACAGGCCGGACAGGTGACGGTATCGCTGGTTGTCCCCGTTTTTAACGAGGAGGACAGTCTCGACAAGTTTCTCCTGCGCATTGATGAAGTCTTCCAGCATCAAGCGTTGATCAACCTCGAGTTAGTGTTCGTCAACGATGGCAGCACTGATACGACGCTTGCGCGCCTGCTTGAACACCAGCAGCTCGATTCGCGGTTGCGCATCGTCGACCTCAGCCGAAACTTCGGCAAAGAGGCGGCGCTGTCCGCCGGTTTGCACAGCGCCACAGGCCAGGTAGTGGTGCCGATTGACGCGGATCTTCAGGACCCGCCCGAAGTCATCCTGCAGATGATCGAACGATGGCGAGAAGGCTATGAAGTGGTGCTGGGTCATCGCATCAGCCGCCGTAGCGACACATGGGCCAAACAGACCTCTGCCCATTGGTTCTATCGCCTGCACAACAAAATCGCCGAGCAGCCATTACCGGAAAACGTGGGTGACTTCCGCCTGATGGATCGCTGCGTGGTTGATGCCCTGCTGACCTTGCCCGAATCCCGCCGATTCATGAAAGGCCTGTTCGCCTGGGTAGGTTTTCGTACTACTCATGTGGATTACGAGCGCCCTGAGCGAGTCGCGGGGCAAAGCAAGTTCAACGGCTGGCGGTTGTGGAATTTCGCGCTGGAAGGCATCACCAGTTTCAGTACCGAGCCACTACGGGTGTGGACGTACCTGGGGGCAATGGTGTCGTTGGTATCCTTTGCGTTTGCCATTTTTATCGTGCTGCGCACTCTGATTTATGGGGTCGACATGCCTGGTTACGCCTCGCTGATGGTTGCAGTAACCTTTCTCGGTGGCCTGCAATTGATCGGCATCGGTGTGCTCGGCGAGTACCTGGGCCGCACATATATCGAATCCAAACGCAGGCCGATTTTTCTCGTGCGTCGCGTCTACGACCCCAAGGACTGAAACATGGATCTCAAGGAAACCGACATCCTCGGCGACAGCATCGGCGAGCATTGGTATTACTGCTCCAAAGCAGCGGCGACTCGCCGTCTGCTGGGCGATGCGCCGATCAAGCGAATTCTCGACGTGGGTGCCGGTTCTGGCTTTTTTTCCCATCATCTGCTGACCCACACCGATGCTCGTGAAGCGTGGTGCGTCGATATCAGCTACCCGGCCGATTCAAAGGCAACCACTGCCGGCAAACCGGTGCATTACCTTCGCGGGATTGAAAACATCGATGCCGATCTGGTGCTGCTGATGGATGTGCTGGAGCACGTCGACGACGACCTGGGTTTGCTCAAGAGTTACGTCGATAAAGTGCCGTCCGGCAGCCGTTTTCTGATGACCGTGCCTGCGTTCCAGTTCCTCTGGAGTGGTCACGATGACTTCCTCGAACACAAGCGCCGCTACACCCTGGCACAGTTTGAAACTCTGGCCCATGGCGCCGGTTTGACGGTCGAGCGCGGTGCGTATTATTTCGGTGCTGTGTTTCCGATTGCAGCAGCGTTGCGTTTGCTGCCCCAAGGCTCGCAAGCTCAGGCGCCGCAATCGCAACTCAAGCGTCATCACCCGTTGGTCAATTCAATCCTCAAAGGCCTTTGCAAGCTTGAACTGCCGTTGATGGGTATGAACCGTCTGGCCGGGTTGAGTGTTTTTGTTTTGGCGCGCAAACCGTGACGTCAGCCGAGAAGTCCGCGTTGATTCAGCGCGGTGTGCGCTTCGCTGTCACCGGTGTGTTCGTCACCGCTTTGCACGCGCTGGTCGCGGTGTTGTTCATCAATTCTGTAGTCCCCCAGCCGCCCTTGGCCAACGGCGTGGCATTTGCCGTGGCAACGGTGGTGTCTTACCTGATCAATACCACCTGGAGTTTCTCGGCCCGATTGCATGGCAGAACCATGCTGCGGTTCATGGTGGTTTCGGTGTGCGGGTTTTTCCTGGCAATGTTTGTCGCCTGGGCGGCGCAGATGGCCGGATTGCATTATCTGCTGGGGATTGGTGCGGTAGCGCTGACGATTCCGGCATTCACTTTTGTCTTGCACAACTTCTGGACCTATCGATGAAGCTTTCCGCATCACGTCGGGCGACTGCGCTGCTGCCCATTCTTTTGGGAGTCATTGCATTTTTCATTGTGGTCGGCCCTCGCGCCCTGAACCCGATGAATATCGCCTGGCTGGGCGATGGTGACCCAGCCACGCATTACCTGGGTTGGGCGTTTTTCAGGCATTCACCATGGACCTTTCCGTTGGGGCTCAATCCGTCTTATGGACTGGAGTTGGGCAATGCGGTGATCTTTTCGGACTCCAATCCGCTGTTCGCGCTGATCTTCAAACCGTTCTCGGCCCTGCTTCCTGAACCGTTCCAGTATCTCGGGTTGTGGCTGCTGACATGCATGATCCTGCAGAGCTGGTTTGCCTGGAAGCTGATGGGGTTGGCCACTCAGTCTGTGGCGTTGCGATTACTCGGCGCCGGACTCTTTTTGTTTGTCCCGGCAATGATCGTCCGAATGGGTGTGCATTTGTCTCTGGCCGGGCATTTTCTGATACTTGCTGCGCTTTATCTGTCCCTGCGTCCCTTTACGCAAAAGCGCACTCTTGCCTGGGGAGCCCTCCTTGCCGCGACAGCACTGGTGCACGCTTATTTGCTGGCGATGGTCGCGCTCATCTGGATAGCGGATCTTACTGCCAAAACCCTTCAGCGCCGCCTGACAGCGGGCAGGGCGCTCAGCGAGTTCATCGGTCTGTTCCTGCTGGTCAGTCTGTGCTGTTGGCAAGCAGGTTATTTCAGTGTCGGTGATAGTGGGCTGGCTTTGATGGGGTATGGCTTGTATCGGGCTAACGTCCTGACCTTTATTGATCCGGGCGTTTGGTCGTATACCTTGCGTGATATGCCGGGAGTCTTGGGCGACGGCGACGGTTTCGCATTCCTCGGATTGGGGGGGATTTTCCTGGGTATCTGCGCGCTTTTGCTTCTGTTGCAAGGGGCAACGGATCTTCGCACCAAGGTCCGCCGATATCCGATGCTACTACTGGCGCTCCTATGCCTGGCGATATTCGCGTTCTCGAACAATATCGGTATCGGGGCATTCGAGTTGCAGATTCCCTTGCCGGACGCAGTGGTGGCTGTGGCAACAGTATTTCGTGGCTCGGGTCGGATGATCTGGCCAGCCATGTACATGGCCATGTTCGTCATCGTGTATGCCGTGATTCGAGGTTATCCGTCGCGCATGGCGTTGTTGTTGTTAAGTATCGCTCTGGTGATCCAGGTGGCGGATACACGTGCCGGCTGGGCGGTATCGCGTGGTTTTTTCATGACCTCACCCGCGCCGAAGTGGAACACACCGCTGGTAGATCCATTCTGGCAGCAGGCAGCGAAGCATTATCAAAACGTGCGCTGGATTCGCCCACAGAATTACTCGCCGCGCTGGATGACACTGGCGGACTATGCGAGCACTTATCGTCTGGGGACAGATGCCATCTACCTTGGCCGGGTGAGTACAGTAGCGGTCGATGCGGCGCAGGCCAAAGCCGACAGCGCGGTTGCGTCAGGGAATTACGCGCCTGACACTTTGTATGTGCTCGATGACCGTGCGTTACTCCAGGCCGCTCTGTCCTTGCACCGCGATAGCGATGTGCTCACCCGCATCGACGGTTTTAATGTGTTGGCTCCGGGCTGGAAACACTGCAAGGACTGTCCGCCACTCGAGGCTTCCGATCCGTTGAAATTGATCCCGGAACTCAAGCAGGGCGAAAGAGTGGTGTTCAACGTAGCCAGTCCAGCAGCGGCATACCTGGGCAAGGGATGGTCGCTCAACGAACCTTGGGGTACCTGGTCGGAGGGGGCCGAGTCACAAATCGTTCTACGACCAAATTCACGGGTACGGTCATTGTTGCTGGAAACCACAGCATTGCTTGCGCCTAATCACACCGAGCAGTCGCTGGAGATTTTTGTCAACGACGTGCGCGTACTGTCCACCCGACTGGTCAAGCCTGAACAAAACAGAATCAATATCGAATTGCCTGCCGATGTGCAGCAGTTGGTTGAGCGTCAGGGCGTAATGCGTATTCAATTCAAATACGCCAATGCGATCAGCCCGGGAGAACTTGGCATGGGCAGAGACTCGCGCAAACTGGCGATGGGACTACAGGCGCTGACCGTTAACTGAGCAAACACAGCGTCTGCGGCTTTAGTCTGTAGAGCGGCCCGTAGACGTTGTGCTCGGGCCTTTCTACACTGCCCTCCAGTCTGGGGATCGGGGAGCAATGGATGAATCGAAATGAACTTCGCAAGGCCGACATCAACCTCATGGTTGTATTCGAAACCTTGATGCTCGAACGCAATGTGACCCGGGCGGCGGAGAAGCTGTTTCTCGGCCAGCCGACCATCAGTTCGGCGCTCAATCGTCTGCGTACGATGCTCAACGATCCGCTGTTCATCCGCGTCGGCCATCGTATGGAACCGACCGCCCGCGCCGAAGATATTTTCCGGCATCTATCGCCGGCATTGGACTCGCTGTCGGTAGCGTTGAGCCTGACCCGCGATTTCGACCCAGCCGTCAGCACCATGAGCTTTCGCATCGGCTTGTCCGATGATGTCGAGTTCGGTCTGCTTCCGCCGTTGTTACGCGCCCTGCGTCAGGAAGCGCCGAGCGTGGTGTTTGTGGTGCAGCATGTCGATTACTGGCGAATTCCCGATCTGCTGGCCTCCGGCGACATCACCGTCGGTATCAGTCAAACCCGGGGCCTGCCGGCCAATGCCAAACGTAAATTGCTGCGGCACATTCAGCCGAGCATCCTGCGCGCCGATGTCTCGGACACGCCGCTGTCTCTCGATGAATATTGCTCGCGTCCCCACGTACTTGTTTCGCACACGGCCAACGTCAGCGGGTTCGCAGATGAGTGGCTGGCGGAACTCGGACGTACTCGCCATGTAGTGTTGTCGGTGCCGCAGTACAGCGCTTTGCCGGCGTTGTTGGCCGGTACCGACATGATCGCCAGCCTGCCGGATTACACCGCCGAGGCGATGGCGGCGTCCGGGCTGTTGTTTAAGGAACCGTTCCCGTTCAAGACCCCGACCCTGGACTTGTCGATGGTCTGGCTCAGTCATGTCGACAGCGACCCGGCGGAGCGCTGGTTGCGCTCGCGACTGGAAACATTCATGAGCGAGCGACCTCCCACCTCCCCATAAAAGCACCACATAACACACAGGGAATTGGGCTCAACTTGCCGGGATGATGTCTGCCTGCTTTGCTCAATAGCTATAACCCCGTCGGAGGCCCTCCCATGAGCATTTCCCGTTCGTTGCTGCGTGGGCGCGGCAGTCACGACAGCGGCAAGGTCGGCATGGTCGAGCTGTTTTTCGATCTGGTCTTCGTGTTCGCCGTGACCCAGTTATCGCACACCTTGCTCGCGCACTTGTCGATTCTCGGCGCGGTGCAGGTCGCGCTGTTGATGATCGCGGTGTGGTGGGTGTGGATCTTCACCTCGTGGATCACCAACTGGCTTGACCCGGAAACACTGCCGGTGCGTCTGGGGCTGTTCGGACTGATGATTGCCGGCCTGCTGCTGTCGTCATCGATTCCCGAAGCATTCACTGAGCGCGGGTTGATGTTCGCTTCGGCATTTGTGTTCATGCAGGTTGGCCGCACGCTGTTCGCAATCTGGGCGGTGCGCCGCGAGCCACTGGCCATGACCCGCAATTTCCAGCGCATCCTCGTCTGGTTGATGGTTTCCGCAGTATTCTGGATCGGCGGGGCGTTGGTCGAGGGTGAACAGCGCCTGCGGTGCTGGGCACTGGCGTTGCTGATTGAGCTGATTTCACCGTCGCTGTACTTCTGGGTACCGGGCCTCGGGCGCTCGACCCTGAGCGACTGGAACGTCGAAGGCAATCACATGGCCGAGCGTTGCGGGCTGTTCGTGATCATTGCCTTGGGCGAGTCGCTGCTGGTGACCGGGGCGACGTTCGCTGAACTGACGCTGAGCTCCAGCGCGCTTTTGGCATTTCTGGTGTCGGTACTCGGCAGCATCGGTATGTGGTGGGTGTATTTCGACAGCGGTGCCGAACGGGCGCACCACCGCATCGCTCATTCCACCGATCCTGGCCGCCAGGCGCGAATCGCCTACACCTATTTGCACGTGCTGATTGTTGCCGGGGTGATTGTCAGCGCCGTAGCCGATGAATTGGTTCTCACACACCCGGATCACGCCAGCGACGCCGGGATCATTGTGATCATCGGCGGCCCTTGGATATTTCTGCTGGGCAATGCGCTGTTCAAATGGGTGATGTCCGACCGGTCATGGCCACCCTTGTCTCATCTGGTTGGCATCGGTTTGCTGACGCTGCTGTTGCCGTTGGCATTGAAACACGGGTTCTCGGCGCTGCTATTGGGCGCGCTGACCACGACGATTGTGCTGCTGGTTGCACTGTGGGAAACCCTGGCGCTGCGTCAGACTTCACTGCCGGTGGCATCGGAAAAAGCCGCAGGAGAGTAGGGCAGCGCTGTGTAAGATGTACGACCTTTGCACCGAACTTCGGGAGTCCCGCTCATGCCACACCTGCACATGGAATACACCGCCAACCTGCCGCAACTTAATGCCGACGTGGCGCTGATCCGGCTCAACAACACACTGGTGGCTTCCGGTCAGTTCGCCGCGGAATACGACATCAAGAGCCGCGCGGTGAAGATTGAAACCTTCAAGGTCGGCACGGCCATGGGCGAACGCGCTTTTGTGCATGTGAAACTCGCACTGCTCAGCGGGCGCTCGCCGCAGATCAAGAAGCAACTCTCGGAAAGCCTGTTGGCGGTCGTGCAAGACCTGTGCGAATGGCCGGCCGATATCGACGTGCAGTTGTGTGTCGAACTGCTCGACATCGACCGCGAGTCCTACACCAAAACCGCCATCAGCGTGTAAGACTCAGGCCGCTTCCAGCTCACCGCAGGCCTTGATCACTTGTTCGCGCAGCCAGACATTGGCGCTGTCCTGATCGGCGTTCTGGCTCCACTGCATGTCGAGGGTGAATCCCGGCAGACCGTTCGGCGCCTCACAGTGATTGAACACGGCTTCCTTGGTCAGCAAGCGCTGGATACGCCGCGGCAAGGTGAGGATGAAGTCGGTGCCGGTGATCATCTTCAGCGCTGCACTGTAGCTGTTGGAGCGAGCGACGATCTGACGTTTCTGTGCCTGCCGGGCGAGCCAGCCATCGACCATGTTGGTGGTGGACGTCCAGGGCGTCGGAAACACATGCCTCCGTTCGGTGAAGGATTGCAGGCTCAGACGCGGTTCCAGCGGTGTGGCGCGTTTGTCGAAGACGCAGACCAGATCGTCCTCCAGCAGCATGCGTGATTTCAGATCCGTGTGATTACGGTGGAAGTTGGGGCCGAAACAGATCACCAGATCGAGACTGCCGTCGCGCAGTTCTTCTGCCGGGACGTCGGTTTCGAATTTGTGCATGTTGACCATTACCGGCAAATCATCGAAGTCGAAACGCTTCAACAGACGCGGCAGCACCAGTTGCTCGAAATATTCCGGCGCGCAGATGTTGAACGTTACCGGTTGCTGGGTCGGGTCGAAGGTCGGGGCACCGGCGTGGCACAGGTTGATGCTTTCGAGAATCTTCTGCACATGGACATACATGCTGCTGGCCTTGTAGGTCGGACGCATGCCGGTGCGGGTGTTGATGAACAACTCGTCTTCAAAACTGGTGCGCAGTTTTTTCAGGCAGTAACTGACGGTGGACTGGCTGACGAACAGTGCCTCCGATACATCGGTGACGCTGCTTTGCTCATACACGGCGATAAACACCATGAGATCCTGCATGTCGAGCTTTCTAAGCAAGTTACTGTTCAGCATCCGTTCCGTCTCGCTGTGCTCCTTGCGCTGAATCCGCGCAAACGTGTGCGAACGATCCTAACGGAACGATGGTGCCAGGACAAAGCCCTGTAGGACATTTCAATGTCAGTTGTGGGACAGAAAGTTTTAGCAACACGACGCAGGCAAATAAACCGGCAAAAGATGGCCAGAAGCCTTTAGCACTGGCGGTGAATTCCTGTGGGAGCGAGCGTTCAATTGATGTGGCGGGCATAGTGCCGAGGATCAAAACGCAGCACCATCAGCAACATCAAGACCATCACCGCCGTCAGCGACCACCAGGCCCATTCGAAGCTGCCCAATCGATCGCGGATAACCCCGGCCAGCAGCGGTGAAAGCCCTGCTATCAAGTAGCCGATGCCTTGCACGAACGCAGTCAGGCCACCGGCGCGCTGTGGATTGTCCAGATGATCGAGAGAGACGATCAGGCTCATTGGGAACAACCCGCCGATACCTAGTCCCAACAGGCACGGCCAGAGCAAACTCAAATGTTGCGGACTGAGGATCAGGCCGCAGAAGCCGGCAATGATCAGACCGAGCAAGACCATCAGCACTTTGCGCCGGTCGCGGCTGCGATTGGCGATGGCTGGCGTCACCAGACCGGAAATTACCTCCATCGCAGTCAGAAACCCCAACAGCAGACCGGCATGTTGTTCGCTCCAGCCCTGTTCAACGTAATACGGTGCCAGCCAGGCGAGCACACAGGTGTAGGACGCCGTGCCCAGACCGAAGAAGATCGCGAGTAACCAGGCGCGGGAATTGCGCAAGAAGGATTCTTTCTTTACCGGGATATTCGCAATGACGGGTGCAGTCGATGGCTGTAACCACCAAAGCAGCAGCGCGATAAGTGCCAGCGCGGCCCAGATCGCCAGGCCGATACGCCAACTCCCGGTGCTGACCATCACCAGCGGCGCAAACGACGCGGCAATGGCTGCACCGGCCATGATCGACGTGACATACAGGCCCATGCACAGCGCCACATGGTTGGGAAACCGCGACTTGATCAGCACCGGCATCAACGCCTGAATCAGTGCAATGCCGACGCCGGCGAGAATGGCGCTGAAAATCAACTCGGCTGCCGAATCGAGAAACAGCCTCGACAATGTCGCCACGCCAATTATCAGCAACGACAGCACCACCGTGCGCTGTTCGCCTAGCCGCTGACTGATCCCGATACCAAAAAACATCGCCAGCCCCATGGCCATGACCGGCAGCATGGTCAGCAGCGAAGCGATGCTGAAACTCAGCGGAATGTCGCCGCGAATGGCCGACAGTAACGGCCCGATGGCAGCCATCGATGGACGCAGATTAAGAGCGACGAGAATGATGCCGAGCATCAGCCAGACGGCGGGGCGGGCGGTGGTACGAGGGTTTTGCATCGTCAGACCTTTGAGCGAAAGGCTGCCGATTAGGCGCGCGCCCGCGTAGGTGGGCAAATCAGAAAATCCCGAGCAGTATTTAAAAACCAAATATCACCCTGATCCCCTGTAGGAGTGAGCCTGCTCGCGATAGCGGTCTTTCAGTCAACAATAATGTTGAAGCTGAAGCCGTCATCGCGAGCAGGCTCACTCCTACAGGGACGCGATTCACAATCTTTCGGATAGATTTACCGGTCCAACTAATCGTTATCTTATTTTTCACAAAAAATTGATGGTTGCCTGCTTAAAGTTTCCGTCGTCCTGAACAATGAAATTTTCACAATTGGATCTTTCCGGTTGCTCAGGGCGTTTCTTTTCAGGAATAGCCTTACACCATGTTGAAGTTAAAAGCCGTGCGCCCGGAATGGGTGACGTTGATCGCCAGTGCCTTTCTTTTATTCGGCTTCAATTTCGTTCTCTGGCAACACCTGTTCGAGATCACTGCTGGGGACGGCGCAGGCATCGCCATGCGTGTGGCTTTCGGGGTGATGATCTTCGCCGCCTTCAACATTGTGCTGACCCTGCTGGCTTTCCGCCCGCTGCTGAAACCGCTGTTGACACTGATGTTTCTGATCAGCGCCGGTGTGGCTTATTTCATGAGTCAATATGGCGCGTTGATTGATGCAGGCATGTTGCGCAACTTCGCCGAAACCAATGTGACAGAAGTGCGTGATCTGCTGTCGCTGAAGTTACTTGTTTATATTGTGTTGTTGGGTGTTCTGCCGTCTTGGCTATTGTGGAAAACACCGATCAACTATCGTCGCTGGCATCGTGAATTGTTAAGTAAGTCATTGGTCACTGTGGCGTCGGTTGCCGTTATCGGTGGCGTGGCAATGGTCAATTACCAAGGCTTGTCCTCGTTGTTTCGCAATCACCATGAATTGCGCTTGATGCTGGTGCCGAGCAATTACATTGGCGCCTCTGTCGGTTATTTCCATGAGCAAGTGGTTTCCTCCCGCCAGCCATTCGTCAAGATCGGTGAAGACGCCCAGCGTAATCCGTCGGTGCAGAATCAACCGCGCAAATCCCTGACCGTCTTGGTTGTGGGCGAAAGTGCCCGTGCCGAGAACTTCGGCATCCTCGGATATGACCGTGACACCACGCCGAAACTGAGCAAAGAAGCAGGCCTGATTGCGTTCACCGATGTGCACTCTTGCGGCACTGAAACCGCTGTATCGGTGCCGTGCATGTTCTCCAATATGGGCCGCAAGAATTACGACGCCAGCAAGGCCAAGAACGAAGAAGGGCTGCTGGACGTACTCAAACGCGCCGGTCTCGATGTGATCTGGCGCGACAACCAGTCCGGCTGCAAAGGCACCTGCGATCGGGTCACGCTGCAAGACGTCAGCAACCTGAAAGACCCGGCCCTGTGCGCCAACAGCGAATGCCGCGACGAAATCCTCCTGCAAGGCTTGCAGAGCTTTATCGATCATCTGGACAAGGACACCGTGCTGGTACTGCACCCGATGGGCAGTCACGGCCCGGACTACTTCAAACGCTACCCAAAGGAATACGAGCACTTCACTCCGGTGTGCGAGAGCAATGCACTGAACAATTGCAGCCGGGAAAGTATCGTCAACGGTTACGACAACACGCTGGTGTATGCCGACCATGTGTTATCGAGCCTGATCGATCTGCTGCGCAGCAATCAGGACAAAGTCGATACCGCCATGTTGTACCTGTCCGATCACGGCGAATCATTGGGCGAGTACAACCTGTTCCTGCATGGCACGCCTTACATGCTGGCGCCAGAACAACAAAAGCATGTAGCGATGCTGGCGTGGTTCTCCGATAACTATCAAAAGGCCTATTCGGTCGATACCCATTGCCTGCAACTGAGCCGCGACAAGCCGTTGAGCCAGGACAACCTGTTCCACTCGATGCTCGGCCTGCTGGAAGTGCAGAGCAAGGTCTACCAGCCGGATCTGGACATGTTTGCCGGTTGCCGCGGTGCGGTGATCGATGGGGTCCTGGCCAGGAAGTGAGCCGTCCGCGCCCGTCGTGCTGACACGACGGGCCTGTCTATTTGCGCTGTCAGACTATTCTTGTTGTTTGGCAGGACATTTCGTTACAGCTCTTGCCCTTCGCAGGCGCGTAAATCGCCAGTGGCGATATATACTGCGCGCCATTCTTCAAGGGAGAGCCGTGTGGCCATCGATATTCACTGGATTCGCGACAACGATAGCCTCGCGCAGTTTTGCGCCGAGTGGCAGCAGTTGCCTTTCGTTGCCCTCGATACCGAATTCATGCGGGTCGACACCTTCTACCCGATTGCCGGTCTGTTGCAGGTCGGTGACGGCAAGCGCGCCTACCTGATCGACCCTCTGACCATCAACGCCTGGCAACCGCTGGCGGCATTGCTGGAAAACCCGGCGGTGCTGAAAGTCCTGCACGCGTGCAGCGAAGACCTCGAAGTCCTGCTGCGCCTGACCGGCAGCCTACCGGCGCCGATGTTCGACACCCAATTGGGCGCGGCTTATCTGAACCTCGGTTTCTCGATGGGCTATTCGCGTCTGGTGCAGGCAGTGCTCGGCATCGAGCTGCCGAAGGGCGAAACCCGCTCCGACTGGTTGCAGCGCCCGTTGTCCGATACGCAAATCAGCTACGCCGCCGAAGATGCCGTGCATCTGGCGGAAGTTTTCGTACAGCTGCGACCGAAACTGTCTGACGACAAATTCAACTGGGTACTGGAGGATGGCGCCGAACTCGTCGCCAACCTGCGCCGCGAAACCGACCCGTACGAGGTGTACCGCGAGGCCAAGCTGGCGTGGAAACTGTCCCGTGCGCAACTGGCCGTGCTGCGTGAACTGTGTGCCTGGCGTGAGCGCGAAGCCCGCGCCCGTGACCTGCCGCGCAACCGCATTGTGCGTGAGCATTCGCTGTGGCCGCTGGCCCGCACGCAACCGGACAACCTCGGTGCGTTGGCGAAGATCGAAGACATGCACCCGCGTACCGTGCGTCAGGACGGCGAGTTTCTGCTTGATCTGATCAAGCGCTCTGGCAGTGTGGGGCCTGATCAATGGCCGCCAGCCGTGGCGGAGCCATTGCCGATCGAAGCGGCGACGCTGATCAAACAGCTGCGCGCACTCGGCCAGGCCGAAGCCGAGCGTCTGGACGTCGCGCCGGAACTGATGCTACGCAAGAAAACCCTCGAAGCGCTGGTCAAAAGCGGCTATCCCGAGGGTCCTTACCAATTGCCTGAATCGCTGCGTGGCTGGCGCCGCGAGTTGATGGGCCAGATGCTGCTCGACAGCCTGGCCACCGCCGGAGAACAGCCTTGAAACGTATTTGCTCCATTTACCAAAGTTCGAAACGCAAAGGCATGTACCTCTATGTGCTCAAAAGTGATGAATTGGAACGCGTGCCCGAGGGGTTGATGGCGGCTTTCGGCAAAGCCATATTCACCTTCAGTCTGGTGCTGACTCCCGAGCGCAAACTGGCCAGCGAAGACATCGTCGTTGTCCTGGAAAACCTCGACAAGCAGGGCTACCACCTGCAAATGCCGCCGGCCGAGGACGAGTACATCGAGCACTTGCCCGAAGAGTTGCTGCGACGCAACGACCCGGTCTGATCCACGAGGCCCTGTTCTGGGCCTTTTGTCACCCTGGAACTGATTTTACGGCGACGACCGCCATGAAGGAGCAAGCCTCCTTCGGCGGTGGTCTGCACGGTTTGCGAAAGGTTTGAAGATGCGCGTTCTGATTGCTGAACACGACCACGCGGTGTACGCCCGACTACTGCGTCAGGTTGCACCCGAACTTGAAATATTGACCAGCGGCGACTCCGCCGAACTGGCCCGTCAGGCTGCCGATTGCCCGGTGTGGCTGGGGCAGCCGGATTTGCTGGCGACTCTGTTGCGACAGGGTCACCAGCCGCAATGGCTGCAATCGACCTGGGCCGGGATCACGCCGCTGCTGGCTGACGGCCTGCGTCGCGATTATCGCTTGACCCGGGCGGTGGGGATCTTCGGTCAGGTGATGGCCGAATATGTCCTGACTTATATGCTCGGCCACGAGCGCGAAGTGCTGGCGCGACTGGTCAGCCAGGTCGAGCGCAAGTGGGACAACCGCACCGGCCAGAGTCTGGTCGGGCGCAAGGTCTTGATCGTCGGTACCGGCGACATCGGCCAGAGCGTGGCGCAGTTCCTGCTGCCGTTCGGCGTCGAGTTGTACGGTATTGCCAGCAGTGCTCGTGAGCAGGCGCCGTTTGTCGAAGTCGGATCGATGGCGGATCTGCCACGCTTGGTTGGCGAAGTGGATTACGTGGTCAATTTGCTGCCGAACACTGAACACACTCACGATGTGTACGACGCGGCGCTGTTCAAGCAGTTCAAGCCGACCGGGTTGTTCATCAACGTCGGACGCGGCGTGGCGGTGGTCGATGCGGATCTTGTTGAAGCGCTCAAGGAAGGTCATCTGGCGGGCGCGGTGATCGACGTCTGCCGCCAGGAGCCGTTGCCGCAACGTCATCCGTTCTGGACCGCCTGGGGATTACTGCTGACCGGTCACAGTTCGGCGCCGACTTCGCCATCGTTGATGGTGCAGCTGTTCATCGAGAACCTGCGGGCATATCAGGCGAGTGAGGCAATGCGCGGAGAAGTGGATTTCAATCGCGGCTACTGAGTAGCGCTTAGCTGAATGTTGCACAAAAAACTGTGGGAGCCAGCCTGCTGGCGATCGCGGGGTGTCTGACAACAATGATGTTGGCCGACACACCCCATCGCTAGCAGGCTAGCTCCCACAGTGGGTTTTGCGTTGCCGCAGCCACCCGTCGGAGGTGCTGAAGGCTGCGATCTTTTGCTTCTTAAAGGGTGAAATCACCCTCGGCCGCCAGTTCGCTCAGCGGACGGCGCGGGCTCGGTTCTTCACGGGCTTGCAGGTAATCAGCCAAGGTCGCCTTGTCACCCAGTTTGCCCACCGCAACCGCCGCGTGCAGCGCATAACCTTGCGGAATATTCAGCTCCTTGCGGGTCAGTTCCTGATCGAATCCGGCCATGCCGTGGGTGTGCCAGCCGCTGATGCTCGCTTGCAGCGCCAGATGGCCCCACGCCGAACCGGTGTCGAAGGTGTGCCACAGCGCCGGGGTTTCTTCGCTGGCGCCCGGGGCGGTGAAGGTGGTTTTCGAAATCACGATCACCAGTGCCGAAGCGTGTTGTGCCCAGCTACGGTTGAACTCGTTGAGCAGGCCCAGATAACGCTCCCAGTTCGGCGTATCGCGACGCGCGTAGAGGAAACGCCATGGCTGCGAGTTATAGGCCGACGGCGCCCAGCGCGCGGCTTCGAAAAAGCTCAGCAGGGTCTCTTGCGGGATTGCTTCGCCGGTGAAGGCGCGCGGCGACCAGCGATCAGTGAACTGCGGGTGAATGGCGTATTCGGCAACGCGAGGGTTGGCACTCATCAAGAGATTCCTTGCTACGTTAAGTAAAAACCGGGGTCAGAGAGACAGGCAAAACTACGCGCCAGCCTGAAAACTCACAAGCCCCGCGCAACCGGCAGTCGCCAGCGCTTGGCCCACAAGGCTTGGGGCACTAGACTGGCGGCCTTTTCACCACCTGATGTTGATGCTTGAGCCATGGCCGCAAAAGTCGAACCGTTCTGGAAACGCAAAACCCTCGATCAACTGGATCTGGAGGAGTGGGAATCGCTGTGCGACGGATGTGGTCTGTGCTGCCTGCAAAAACTCGAAGATGAAGAAGACAACAGCGTCTATTACACGCGGATCGCCTGCAAACTGCTGGACCTGAAAACCTGCCAGTGCAGCGACTACCCGAACCGCATCAAGTTTGTCCCGGACTGCATCCAGCTCACCCCGGGGCAGGCCGAAGAGTTCAAATGGCTGCCGCCGACCTGCGGTTATCGCCTGGTCAGCGAAGGCAAGGATCTGCCGTTGTGGCATCACTTGGTGTGCGGCGACCGCGACGCGGTGCACCACGAACGGATTTCCCAGTCCGGGCGCATGCTCGCCGAAGGCAGCGTGCCGGAAGATGACTGGGAAGAACATCTGATTTTCCGCGCCGGTTAATTGATTGACCTGTAGCGAGGGAGCTTGCTCCCGATAACCCCGGTGTGAGCAAGGAGTGTGTATGGCTGTGGGATTGCAGCGGGCGCTGATGGCTGGACTGTTGACGCTGAGTGCGCCGGTCTGGGCGGCGAAGAAGGTCGATCTGGATTATCACGTGCGCCTGTTGCCGCAAAGCGATCAGGCCGAAGTGCGCCTGACCCTGGCCAAGGGCGAAGCGGTGCGCAGTCTCGATTTCGATCTCGGCGACGGCAGTTATTACAGCGACTTCAAGGCCGACGGCCAGTGGCAGTTGACGCCAGGTAAACAGGCACGCGGCGTATGGCGCCCGACGAGCGACAAGGCCAGTCTGACTTACCGTGTGCGCATCAGCCACGGGCGCAAGAGCGGCAGCTTCGACACGCGCATGACCCCGAGCTGGGCTTTGATGCGCGGTGATGAACTGGTGCCGCCCGCCAAACTGGATCAGCAGGATGGCGTCGAACTGGTCTCTCGCCTGCAATTCGAGTTGCCCGACGGCTGGAAAAGCGTCGAAACCGCCTGGCCGAGAATCGGCAAGAACAAATTCCGCATCGATAATCCATCACGCTTGTTCGACCGCCCGACCGGGTGGATGCTCGCCGGCCATCTCGGCAGCCGCCGTACGCGTCTGGGTGAAACCGAAGTCACCGTGGCCTCGCCGCAAGGGCAGGGCATGCGGCGAATGGATGTGCTGACGTTGCTGACATTCATCTGGCCTCAGGTGCAAGCGGTCTATCCTCGGCACCCGGGCAAGTTGTTGATCGTCGGCGCCAATGACCCGATGTGGCGCGGCAGTCTGGGCGCGCATGAATCGATCTATCTGAATACGCGGATGCCACTGGTCACCGAAAGCGGCAGCAGCCCGCTGGTGCGTGAGCTGGCGCAGGTTTTCGGGCGGATCAACGACGAGCAGCGCAGCGACTGGATCAGCGAAGGTTTTGCCGAGTTCTACGCGATTGAACTGGTGCGCCGCGCTGGTGGCATGAGCGATGAGCGCTATCAGAGCTTGCAGGCGAAACTGATCAAAGACAGCCAGAAAGTCACGACCCTGCGCGGCGCGCGAATCAGTCCGGCGCAGGTGTCGAAAGCAGTGGTGATGTTGCAGGAACTGGATCGCGAGATTCGCCTGAAGACACGCAACAAGCGTTCGCTGGATGATGTGCTGCGTGGGGCGATGCATCTGGGCAAGGTCAGCACCAAGGAGTTTGTGCAACTGGCCGAGAGCATCATCGGCGAGTCCTCCAAAGTCCTCGATAGCGCGTTACTGCAGTAACACCGCCATCGCTGGCAAGCCAGCTCCCACAGGGTTTTTGGGTATACACATAATCTGTGACACCCCCTGAACTTGTGGGAGCTGGCTTGCCAGCGATGAGGCCATCAGCCTCACAGCAACTTCAGGATCAAACCCCGGCTTTCGGAGATTTCACCGAATCATTCCCGGTCACCGTCGCGGTCTTGGTCGCCGCCTCGGCATTGGCCTTCAGCTTGCTCAGCTCTTCACCGGCGCGCTCGATCTTCGCCCGCACGTTGTTCATGTCCTGACGGCTTTTCTCCAGCAGGCTTTTCACCGAACTGTGCCCGGTAATCCCGCGCGCCATCGCCACGCCGCCAATGGCCACTTGAATCAGCCCGAACACCCCGCCACGGCGCAGGCCCTTGCCGACCATGATTACACCGCCGGTCAGCGAGCCGATGCGTTCCCAGCCCTGCACGTTCTGCTCCGAAGGGCTGTCGAACGGGGTGGATTCAATACGTTGGACGCGTTTGAGTTCGGTCATGACTTGTCTCCAGGCAACGTGTAATAGATAGATAAGCTGACTGCCGGGGCGGTCAGCTTGTTCCATCGAATGTGCGACGTTTAGCGAAATTTCGGCCCGGAGCGGGTATTCAAGCCTTTGGCCATACGGTCGTAGAGCACGACGTTGACCGTCGCTGCGAGGTTCATGCAACCGGTGGTCGGGATGTACACGACGTCTTCACACCAGTCGCGGATTTCCTGATCCAGTGAGCCGTCTTCCGGGCCGAAGATGTACAGCGCACGGTCCGGGTGGGTGTATTCCGGCAGCGGACGGGCGCCCTCGACCAGCTCCACTGCGACCGGAACGCAATTGAGCGGCAGGATCTTTTTCAGGTCATCGATGCCGATCAGCGGAATGTCGTAATGCACACGCTTGGTGTCGGTGACGAAGTCGGCGGCGCGGTCATAACGCTTGCCGGTGTAGAACACGGTGGACACGCCATAACAGCCAGCGGCGCGCATCACCGAACCGACGTTCTCGGGTGATTTGGGGTTATACAAACCAATGCAGCTGTACCGTTTGTCTGCCACGAGCGGGGTGCCTTCGGGAAAAAGAGGGCGATTATACGGGGATTGGCGGAGGGCGGGCAGATTCAAGATTTGTGGTGCCTGATGCGACGCCATCGCTGGCAAGCCAGCTCCCACAGGTTCTCTGCAATACACAATATTTGCGTACGACCGAAATCACTGTGGGAGCTGGCTTGCCAGCGATGAGGCCAGCTCAGGCGCTGAAGATCTTCAGTCTTCTTTCTTCATCAACCCGGCCAGCGCGGCAAACGGGTTGTGCGTCGCCTTGGCGATTTTCGGCGTGCTCAGCGAGCCTTCGCTGAAGTACTGCTGATCGGTGTAGCGCGAGTGTTCGTTGTCGTGGCAATACAGGCACAACAGCTCCCAGTTAGAGCCGTCCTGCGGGTTGTTGTCGTGGTTGTGATCGCGGTGGTGCACGGTCAACTCGCTCAGGCGCTTGCCGGAAAACTCACGGGTGCAGCGTCCGCAAACGTGCGGGTACATCTTCAGGGCCTTGTCGCGGTAGCCCATTTCCTTGTCGCGCTGGTTATCGGCGAGGATACGATCCAGCTTCGAGGTGTTGGTCGGGGTGGACGAACTCATGGGTTCACCTTTGTAAAAGACTAATGACGGTTATGTTCAGAGTTTAGCTCAGCCCTTGAGCTTCTCGGCAATCCAGATTGTGTGGCGCGTGCCCTTGTTGCCGTGGGCGAAGACCTGCACTTCCTCAGCCTTGAAACCGGCCTTCTTCAATTTGTCGGAAAACTGCCGGTCAGCGCTGGCCGACCATACCGCCAGCACACCTTTGGGGCGCAGGGCCTTGGCGCAGGCGCTGAGTCCGCCGGCCGAATACAGCCAGCTGTTGGCCTTCTGGGTCAGGCCTTCGGGGCCGTTGTCGACGTCGAGCATGATCGCGTCGAAGCCGTTCGGCTCGCTTTGCAGGACGTTGGCGACATCTTCCATGCGGATCACCGTGCGCGGATCGAGCAACGGTCGGCCGGACTTCTCACCGAGCGGGCCACGGTTCCACTCGACCACGCCAGGCACCAGTTCGGCGACCACCACTTCGGCAGTTTTGCCCAAGTGCTTGAGCGCGGAAGCCAGAGTGAAGCCCATGCCCAGTCCACCGATCAAAACCCGTGAGGCCGGGCGCCCGGCGACCTTGCGGCAAGGGATCTCGGCCAGTGCATCTTCGGAGCCATGCATGCGCGTGTTCATCAGCTGTCCGCCGTCGCCGCCCTGGATCTTGATGACAAAATCCTCGCCATATTCGAACAGGCACAGGGCACCGCCGCCTTCAGGAATCGGAGTGGTGTCGAGCAGAACGAAACGTTTCATGAAAATCTCGGTAAGAGGGGAAATGCAAGCCGACGCCGTTGGGAGTAGCCTGAGCGCAGACTAAGGCCTAACGGAGCCCTTGATGAAGCGCACCATTCTAACGGTCATTGCCCTGGCCGCGCTCTCGATTACTGCAGTGCAGGCGCAGCAGACCATTCCGGTCAGCCCGACGCCGCAGCCCGGTTCGCCCGGCACCGCAACACCGACACCCTATCCGCAGATCACGCCGATCAGCGTGCCCAAGGCCGGCAGCGGCAGTGGCAGCCCGCCGCTGGTGCCGATTGAAATGCCCAGCCCGCCAGGCAAGGATCAACCGGTGCCGGGCATCGAACAGAACGAACCCAAGGTCAAATCACCGGGAGGCTAGATCTGTTGCGCCGCCAGTTGGCCGTCAGCCATGCGCAGGCGCCTGGACAGCGAGACGGCGAGGGCGCGGATGATCTTGGCGGCAATCTTCGGCGCGTCGTTGAGCATTTTTTCCAGCGAATCCTTGCCCAGATTGAGCAACTGGCAGTTGCTCGCTGCGATGCAAGTCGCCGAACGCCGTTCGCCATCGAGCACGGCCATTTCGCCGAACGCGCGACCGCTGCGCAGGGTGGCCATGGTGATGAGCTGGCCGTCGCTGCCGGTTTTCTGCACGGCAACCTGACCGGTGTGGATGATGCACATGAAGCTGCCGGCATCACCCTCACGGAAAATCGCCTCGCCTTCAGCCACGGTGCTGATGCTGAAATAGCCGGAGGCGGCGGCGAAGTCCGCCAGTTGCAATTGATCGAACAGGCCACAGTCCATCAGCCAGTCGCGGATTTCGTTGTTCAGGAAGGTCGGTTCTGACATGTCGACGGTCTTATTCTGTTGTCACGGTTTTCAGGCACTACGCAGTCCCCTGTAGGAGTGAGCCTGCTCGCGATAGCCATCTGTCATTCACATCACCAGTGACTGACACACCGCTATCGCGAGCAGGCTCACTCCTACAGTGGATCTGTGGTGTATCGACTACTGGGGTCTGGAATTAAGACCCAAGTGACCGACGGAGTTCCTCAGGCCAGCCCCAAAACCTTGAAAACAAATGCGTATTCGAGCGCTACGTCACGTAATCCCTGATAACGCCCGCTCATTCCGCCGTGGCCTGCACCGAGTTCAGTCTTGAGCAGCAGCGGATTGTTGTCGGTTTTGGTCGTGCGCAGTTTCGCCACCCACTTGGCCGCTTCCCAATATTGCACGCGGCTGTCGTTGTAGCCGGCGATCACCAGCATCGCGGGATATGCCTGCGCGGCGACGTTTTCGTACGGCGCATAGGCCTTGATCCGTTCATACACCTCTGGCTCTTCAGGATTGCCCCACTCGTCGTATTCGGTGACGGTCAGCGGCAGTTCCGGGTCGAGCATGGTGTTGAGCACATCGACGAACGGCACCTCGGCAATCGCCACGCGGAACAGCTCCGGGCGTTGGTTGAGGACTGCGCCAATCAACAAGCCGCCAGCACTGCCGCCGCTGATCGCCAGTTGTTCAGCGGTGGTGATGCCGTTGAGGATCAAGAACTCGGCGCAGGCGATGAAGTCGCTGAAGGTGTTCTGCTTGTGTTCCTGTTTACCGGCGCGATACCACGCCTCACCCAATTCACCGCCGCCACGCACGTGGGCGATGGCGAAGGCCATCCCGCGATCCAGCAGGCTCAGGCGTGCGTGGGAAAACCACGGGTCGAGGCTGGAGCCGTAAGCGCCGTAGCCATACAGATACAGCGGCACCGGTTTGCCGAGCATTTCGCGTTTCATCACCAGACTGATCGGCACCTGCGTGCCGTCCGGCGCGGTGGCCCACAGGCGCTGGCTGACATAGGCGTCGGCGTCGAACGGGCCGAGTACCGGGGTTTCCTTGAGCACGGTCTGCTCGCCAGTGGCGAGAATCAGTTGGCGCACCTGGGCTGGACGGTTCAACGCCTCATAGCGCAGACGAATGCGGTCGCTTTCGAATTCCAGGCTGTTTTGTACATAAAGGCTGTAGGCCGCGTCCGGCAATTGCACGCGATAAGGCGCCAGACCTTGTGGGTGAACTTCGATGACCGGCAGGCCGCCCTCGCGCAGGCTCAAGGTCATGGCTTCAACATTCAGACTCACGCCGTCGAGCATCACGGTATCGCTGTGCGGGATCAGGTTCTGCCAGTCCGCTTCGCTCGGCGCGACACCTGTGTCCGGCGCTTGATACAGCGCGAAGTTGATGCCGTCGCGGTTGGTGCGGATGAACCACGTCCACGCGCCATCAAGTACACCGTGATCAACGTCGTATTCGTGATCCTCGACCCGCGGCGCCATACAAGTGAACGGCAGGTGCGGTTGATTGGCGTCCAGCGCCCAGACTTCGCTGGTGGTCTTGCTGCCCAGCGATAGCAGCAACTGCTGTTCGGAACTGGCGCGGTAGCAATGCAGGAAGAAGCGACCGTCCGGCTCATGGAACACCTCTTCGGCGACAGTGCCGTCGAGGCGATAGCGAAACAGTTTGTGCGGACGGTGGGTATCGTCGAGTTCGCCGAAGAACAGAGTCAGGCTGTCGTTGGCCCAGGTCATGCTGCCGTCGCAGTCCTCGAACTCCAGTTCGCTGACCTTGTCGTTGGAAAGCTCCTTGACGAACAGCGTGTAAATCTCATCGCCCGAGGCATCGACGCTGTAGGCCAGACGCTGGTGGTCGGGACTGATGCTGAACGCGCCGAGCGAGAAAAAGCCGCCATTGGCCAGTGCGTTCGGGTCGAGCAGCAGTTGTTCGCGGCTTTCGTCGAGGGTCAGGCTGTCGTCGGCCGGACGCGGGCAGCGGTAATGGCGGGCATATTCATCACCGGCCGTGGTGCGCGTGTAATACAGATGCGGGCCCCATGGCGAGGGCAGGGACAGATCGGTTTCGAGAATCCGGCCCTTGATCTCTTCGAACAGGGTTTCGCGCAATTCGGCCTGATCGGCGGTTTGCGCTTCCTGCCAGGCGTTTTCGGCCTTGAGGTAATCGAGCACCGCGTCGGTGTCGCGTTCCTGCAGCCAGGCATACGGGTCGGCACCGTCTGCCTTGTGGGCAATCGGGGCGCTGGTGACGTTGGCGGATACGGGCATGGAAGGCTCTCGGGCAATATCGGAAATAGGGTTATCGCAAGTCTGGGATGGCGCCGCATAACGGGTAGGAGTGAGCCTGCTCGCGATGGCGGTCTGGCAGACAACATGAATGTTGAATGTACCGGCCTCATCGCCAGCAGGCTGGCTCCCACAGGTCGTGTGTCTATTGGGACAAGCCTGACGTGCGAAAAGTCGTTACTATAAGCGCCTCTTTGCCTGCCTTGCCATGGACACCATGACCGAGAACGACTATCTGATCGCCTGGGGCCTCTACGCCTTTGCCGCTTTAGGCTGCCTGTTGGTATGGATGCGCATGACCCGCTGGATGTGGCGCTGGCTGCGCGAGCCGCTGCGGCTGCTGATGGCGGTGTTGCTGTTCAGCCCGACCATCATTGATCCGGTGAAGGAAAAGGTCGCTCCGGCCATCGCCATCACCGCGCTGGACCTCGCGTTCAAGGTCGGCAACAACGCCTGGCGGGCGATTTCCGATCTGTTCATGTACGGCATGATCGCCTTCGGTCTGTACCTGATCTTTGTGCTGATCCGCTTCCCGATCGAGCGTGCTTCCAAAGCGCGCAAAGAACAGGCTGAAGCCGCCCGCGCTGCGGCCCGGGCCGATGACCGCGACGACGATCAGCCGTTCGGCGGTGCCGGTGATGACCGCTACGGTCGCCCGCCATTGCCGAACAACCCGCAGCGCATGCGGGTCGAGCCGCGCCTGTAGTCAGAGAGTCCAGACATGTGTGAACTATTGGGCATGAGCGCCAATGTGCCGACCGATATCGTTTTCAGCTTCACCGGGCTGATGCAGCGCGGCGGTCGCACCGGGCCGCATCGTGACGGCTGGGGCATCGCGTTCTACGAAGGCCGTGGCTTGCGCCTGTTTCAGGACCCGGCAGCGAGCTGCGAGTCGGAAGTCGCCAATCTGGTACAGCGATATCCGATCAAGAGCGAAGTGGTCATCGGCCATATTCGCCAGGCCAACGTCGGCAAGGTCTGCCTGTCCAACACCCACCCGTTCGTCCGCGAACTGTGGGGGCGCAACTGGTGCTTCGCGCACAACGGCCAGCTCGCTGACTTTACCCCGATCAAGAGTTTCTACCGCCCGGTCGGTGATACCGACAGCGAGGCGGCGTTCTGCGATTTGCTCAACCGCGTACGTGCAGCATTTCCGGAACCGGTCGATATAGAAGTGCTGCTGCCGGACCTCGTTGCTGCGTGCGCCGAATATCGCAGCAAAGGCGTGTTCAACTGCCTGCTCAGCGACGGCGACTGGCTGTTCTGCTATTGCTCGACCAAACTGGCACAGATCACCCGGCGTGCGCCGTTCGGTCCGGCGCGGTTGAAAGATGTCGATGTGATCGTCGACTTCCAGGCTGAAACCACGCCCAACGATGTGGTCACGGTGATTGCCACCGAACCACTGACCGAAAACGAAACCTGGACCCGCTACGAACCGGGCCAATGGAGCCTGTGGCGACGCGGTGAATGCGTCAGCCAGGGCAAGACCGAATAAAGGATCGCTCCCCGATGTTGCTCAGTTATCTACGGCTGGTGTTGTTTGCGGCGGGCCTGTTGATCGGTGTCCAGGTGCCGGGTTTCATCAATGATTACGCGAAACGGGTCGAGGCGCATCTGATCGAGGCGCAAACCGGCCTGCGCGGTTTTCAGGGCACCGCCGAGCAGTTTTTCAAAGGTGATATACAGGCATTGGTCGCGCATTACCGCGCCAGCGATGACCCGGTATTTCGCAGCGATGCGGACAGCCTGAGCACCTTGCTCAACCGTCAGCTCGCGCTGGATAAACAATTCCAGGCAATGCAGGGCCCGTGGTACATCCGCTTCCTGCAAGTGGTGCTGGCTGCCGATCCGGACATTCGCAAGGAAACCTGGAACGGCTACAGCTACCAGATCCTGCTGACCCCGGAGGCGATGATCTGGGGCATGAGCGGCGCGTTGTTGCTGTCGTTCGGCATCGAGTGCATCTTCCGTCTGATCGACTGGGTGGTGCTTGGCGGCCGACGCCTGCGCCAGAGCCGGCCGATTGAAGACCGCGACGTGCGCGGGTTGTAGGGGCTGCGCAGTCCCTGTGGCGAGGGGCAAACCCCCTCACTACAGGTTGTGATTATTCAGTGAGGGTGATGTATTTTTCGCCCACTTTTTGCGCATATCCCTCCAACACCTGCCGACACAGCGTCACAATCTCCTCGACCCATTCCACACCGACCCGCCACGACACCACCACCTGTAAATTCGGTGGTCGCTGATCGATATCCAGCAACGTCAGTTCCCCCCGCGTCAATTCCTCGGCGACCAATACCGGCGGCAGCACGCCAATACCAAATCCATCACGCAACAGCCGTGTGATCGCCGACACAGAATTCACGCAATTCAAGCGCGGCGCCAGCACGCCACTGGCCTGCATCAGCGCCAGAAGGTCCTGATGCGGCCGGGAGTTTTTCGAGTAAGTGATGATCCGTTCCTGCGCCAGTTCGGCGAGGTCGGCGTAGTCGCGGTTGTAGATCGAATTGCTGGCGACGATCCAGCCCAGCGGATGACTGGCCAACTCCAGGCTGCGCACGCTTTCGTGGCGCACCAGATCGGTTTGCAGAATCAGATCGAGAAAACCTTTTTGCAGTTGATCGCAGAGGTTCAGCGAGGTATCGGCCACCAGTTCGATTTCGACTCGTGGATACAGGTCGGTCATCTGCGCCACTAACGGGCTCAGCCAGGTGTGGATCACCGTGTCCATCACGCCGATGCGTACGCGGCCAACCTTGCTGGAACGGGTTTCGATCGATTGCTTGAGCGCCTGCATCGTGTCGAGCATTTGCTCGGCGTAATCCAGCACTTTCAGCCCTTCTGGCGTCAGGCTGACTCCGCGTGAGTCACGCAGAAACAGCTTCACCCCAAGCTCTCCTTCAAGCACTGCGATACGGCTGGAAATCGATGCCTGAGTGGTGAACAACTTGTCGGCGGTCAGGCGAAAACTCTTCAACCGGGCGACCCAGACGAAGGTCTCGAGAAACTTCAGGTTCATGGCAACGGCTCGGGTGACAAATTTTTCTTATGCCTAAGGCGGGTTTTTATTCGTTGGACGCAGCAGGGCGATGCGCCCAAAAATCGGCGCATCCGGTTCCCACGATAGGCGTCGTCGGGACTGTGAACAAGACCAATAAAAAGCCTGCGGAGATTTGCCATGAGTGCGCCCGACACCCTGAACCTCCCCAAGACCACGGCCCGTCCGGGACCGTTCGACTGGTATCGCAACATCAATCAGCAAGAGCGCCGCACCTTCTGGAGCTGCAAAATCGGCTACGGACTGGATGGCATGGACACCCAGATGCTCAGCTTCGTGGTGCCGACGCTGATTGCGATGTGGGGCATCACCACCGGTGAAGCCGGGCTGATTCACACCAGCACCCTGATCGCTTCGGCCATTGGCGGTTGGGTGGCGGGGATTCTCTCCGACCGTATCGGTCGCGTACGCACACTGCAACTGACCGTGCTGTGGTTTGCCTTCTTCACCTTCCTCTGTGGCTTCGCGCAAAACTACGAACAACTACTGATCGCCCGCACCTTGATGGGTTTCGGTTTCGGCGGCGAATGGACCGCTGGCGCGGTGCTGATCGGCGAAGTGATTCGCGCACAGGATCGTGGCAAAGCCGTCGGCATGGTGCAATCCGGGTGGGCGCTGGGTTGGGGGCTGACGGCGATTCTGTATGCGTTGCTGTTCTCGGTGTTGCCGGCGGAAGACGCCTGGCGGGCGCTGTTTATCCTCGGCATCGTGCCGGCGATTTTTGTAATCTTCGTCCGTCGTCTGGTCAAAGACCCGGAGATCTATCGCGAAGCCAAGGCTGCGCAAACTCCGGAAAATACGGCGAAATTTTACGAGATATTTGCCCCGGGCATGCTCTTCACCACGATTCGCGCCTCGTTGCTCACCACCGGTGCATTGGGCGGTTATTACGCGATCACCTCGTGGTTGCCGACCTTCCTCAAGAACGAGCGCGGCTTGAGCGTGCTCGGTACTGGCGGCTATCTGGCGATGGTGATTGTCGGCTCCTACGTCGGCTACGTGATCAGCGCCTATCTGACCGACCTGCTGGGGCGTAAAAAGAACTTCATCCTGTTCGCGGTTGGGTCGTTCACCATCGTTTTGCTCTACACGCAATTGCCTGTGAGTAATGGCGTGATGTTGTGGCTGGGCTTCCCGCTGGGCTTCTTCGCCTCGGGGATTTTCAGCGGCATGGGCGCGTTTCTCACCGAACTGTTCCCGACGCGGATTCGCGGCTCTGGCCAGGGCTTTTGCTACAACATCGGCCGGGCACTGGCAGCGTTGTTTCCATTGTTGATTGGCTTGCTGAGTCAGACCGTGCCACTTAGCGTAGGCATCGGCGCGTTCGCGGCAGTTTCCTACGGCGTGGTGATTGTGGCGGCGCTGAGCCTGCCGGAAACCCGTGGCAAGCAACTGGACGCGCAGTAACTGATAACCTGCGTACATAAGTCCTACGGACAAAAAGACAAGAAGCTACAGGAGTGTTCATCGTGAGCCGCCTGCTATTGAATTGTGACATCGGCGAGAGTTTCGGCAGCTGGACCATGGGTCTGGACGCCGAGGTCATGCCCTTCATCGATTGTGCCAACGTCGCCTGCGGGTTCCACGCCGGTGACCCGAGCATCATGCGCAAGACTGTCAGCCTGGCCCTGAGCCACGGCGTGCAGATCGGCGCGCATCCGGCCTATCAGGATCTGGTCGGTTTCGGCCGACGCTCGATGGCCTACACCGCGCAAGAGCTGCAAGACATTCTGCATTACCAGATCGGCGCCCTCGACGGCATCTGCCGTGCTCAGGGCGGGCGAGTCAGTTACGTCAAACCGCATGGCGCGATGTACAACGACATGATGGCCAACCCGGCGCAATTGCGCGCGGTGATTCAAGCCGTGGCGGCCTACGACCGCAGCCTGCCGCTGATGTTGATGGCGACCCGCGACAACACGGCGGCGCAGCAACTTGGTGATGAATATGGCGTGACCTTGTGGTTCGAAGCCTTCGCCGACCGAGCCTACGACAGCGCCGGCAAATTGCTTGCACGCAGCCTGCCGGGCGCGGTGCATCACGATCCCGAGACGATTATCGAGCAGGCGCTGACCATCGCTCACGGCGGCGACCTGATTGCCAGCGATGGCAGCCCGTTGCACCTGCAAGCCAATACCCTTTGCGTCCATGGCGACAACGCCAGTTCGGTGGCTGCCGTACAACGCATCCGCGAGGCTTTGAAGCAGCAGAGTGCCTCATGAATCCACGGGTTGAAGTGGTTGCGCTGGATTGCCTGATGCTGCGCCTGTTCGATGAAATCGCTGAAGCCAACATGCCGTGGATGCTCGCGGCCAGTGAGCGATTGCGGACGGTGTTCGGCGAGCAACTGATCGATCTGGTGCCGTCCTACACCACGCTGATGGTGCATTACGATCTGACAGTCTTGAGCCCGAATCAGGCGCGCGGATTGATCGCCGAAGCCTTGATCGATCTATCGCCAAATGCCCGCAGCGGCGGCCAGTGCCATGTGCTGCCGGTCTGGTACGACCTGAGCGTCGGCCCGGAATTGAGCTTGCTCGCCGAACGCAGCGGCCTGGCGATGGAGGAGGTGATCCGCCGTCACAGTGCTCGCGAATATCAGGTGTTCGCCCTAGGTTTCGCCCCGGGTTTTGCCTTTATGGGGCTGGTCGAAGAAACCCTCGCGGCGCCGCGCTTGAATACGCCGCGCAAGAAAGTCGCAGCCGGCAGCGTCGGCATCGCTGAGCGGCAAACGGCGGCTTATCCGGTGGTCTCGCCCGGTGGCTGGAACCTGATCGGCCGTACCCCGGCCAGATTGTTCGATCGCGAGCGCGACGGTTACAGCCTGATGCAGCCTGGTGACACGGTGCGCTTCGAGGCGGTCAGCCATGCCGAGTTCATCAACCTTGGCGGTGATGACACGCCTCTGGAGGCTTTGGCATGAGCCGACTGACGATTGAGGCGAGTACGCCGCTGTGTCTTTTGCAGGATGCCGGGCGGTTTGGCGTGCGGCATATGGGCGTGACTCAGGGCGGCGCGGCGGACTGGCGTTCGATGGCCTGGGCCAATTGGTTGCTGGGCAATGGACTGGATGTGCCGGTGATTGAAATCACCCTGGGCGGGTTTTCGCTTATCGCTGAAGAAGACTGTTTGCTGGCGCTGGCCGGGGCGGATCTCGGCGCGCAGATTGACGGGCAGGCACTGGCGCCGTGGCGCAGTTTCAAGCTGCATAAAGGTCAGACGTTGAAGTTCACCCAGCCATTGCTCGGCGCTCGGGCCTATCTGGCAGCGCCCGGTGGTTTTGCTGCGCCGAAGGTGTTGGGCAGCAGTGCCACGGTGGTGCGCGAAGAGCTCGGCGGGCTGGATGGCCGGGGCTTGCCGCTGGCCAAAGGCGCGGAGTTGAGCTATCTCGGTGAGTCGTTGCTGGTGCGCGAAGTGCCCACGGCACAGCGTCCGGATCTGCGGCTGAACACACCGCTGGAGCTAGTGCTTGGTGCGCAGATCGGCCAGTTCAGTGGCCAGAGTCTGTTTGATGTGTTCAATAGCGGCTGGACGCTCGACAGTCGCGCTGACCGGATGGGCATTCGCCTGCTGGGCAAAGTGTTGCAGTATCAGGGGCAGCCGATGATTTCCGAAGGCATCCCGCTCGGTGCGGTGCAGGTGCCGCCGGACGGGCAGCCGATTGTGTTGCTCAATGATCGGCAGACCATTGGCGGGTATCCACGATTGGGGGCGTTGACGCCGTTGGCGCTGGCCAGACTGGCGCAGTGTCTACCGGGGGCGCAGGTGCGGTTGCGACCGGTGGTGCAGGACGTCGCACACCGGGAACATATCGACTATTTGCAGCGTTTTTTGAATAGCTAAGAGCATCGCGAGCAGGCTCACTCCTACAGGGGGAATGCATTCCAATGTAGGAGTGAGCCTGCTCGCGATAGCGCAAGTTCAGACAACAGAGGTTACTTGGACAAAAACCGCATCCCTTCCTCAAGCCCACGCAACGTCAACGGATACATCTGATCCTCGATCAAATCGCGCACGATATTGGTCGACGAGGTATAGCCCCAAGTATCTTTCGGATAAGGGTTAATCCAGATCAGCTTCTTGTACTTCTCCATGAAGCGCTGCATCCACACGTAACCCGGCTCTTCGTTCCAGTGCTCGACGCTGCCACCGGCCTGGGTGATTTCATACGGCGCCATGGCCGCGTCGCCGATGAAGATCACTTTGTAGTCGGCGCCGTACTTGTGTAGCAGATCCTGCGTCGAAAAACGCTCGGAAGTGCGGCGCATGTTGTTCTTCCACACCGACTCATAGAGGAAGTTGTGGAAGTAGAAATACTCCAGATGCTTGAATTCGGTCTTGCAGGCCGAGAACAACTCTTCGCAAATCTTCACATGGGCGTCCATCGAGCCGCCGATGTCGAACAGCAGCAACAGCTTGACCGTGTTTCGCCGCTCTGGCCGCATCTGGATATTAAGCAGGCCGGCATCACGAGCGGTGTGGTCGATGGTGCCATCGATATCCAGCTCTTCCGCCGCACCCTGACGGGCGAATTTGCGCAAGCGGCGCAGGGCGACCTTGATGTTGCGGGTGCCCAGTTCCACCGAGTCGTCGAGGTTCTTGTACTCGCGCTGATCCCAGACTTTCACCGCTTTGCCCTGACGCTTGCCGGCATCGCCAACGCGGATGCCTTCCGGATTGAAACCACCGGAGCCAAACGGGCTGGTGCCGCCAGTGCCGATCCATTTGTTGCCGCCGGCGTGGCGTTCTTTCTGTTCTTCCAGACGCTTCTTGAACTCTTCGATCAGCTTGTCGAGACCGCCAAGGGACTGGATCTGCGCACGTTCCTCGTCGCTCAGCGAGCGTTCGAATTCCTTGCGCAACCAGTCTTCGGGAATCAGCGCCTGCAAGTGATCGTCGAGTTTTTCCAGGCCATTGAAGTAGGCGCCGAATGCACGGTCGAATTTGTCGAAATGCCGTTCGTCCTTCACCAGAATCGCCCGCGACAAGTAATAAAACTCGTCCATGTCGGCGAAGATCACCCGCTGTTTCAGCGCGTTGATCAGGTCGAGCAGCTCGCGCACCGAGACCGGCACCTTGGCTGCACGCATTTCATTGAACAGGTTGAGCAACATGGCGTCAGCCTCTTAGCGGGTGCCACGACGGCTCATGAACGCCAGACGCTCAAGCAGTTGCACGTCCTGTTCGTTCTTCACCAGGGCGCCGGCCAATGGCGGAATGGCCTTGGTCGGATCGCGTTCGCGCAGCACCGCTTCGCCGATGTTGTCGGCCATCAGCAGCTTCAGCCAGTCGACCAGTTCGGAGGTCGACGGCTTCTTCTTCAGGCCCGGCACCTTACGCACGTCGAAGAACACGTCCAGCGCTTCGCTGACCAGATCCTTCTTGATGTCCGGGTAATGCACGTCGACGATTTTCTGCAGAGTCGCGCGATCCGGGAACGCGATGTAGTGGAAGAAGCAACGACGCAGGAAAGCGTCCGGCAGCTCTTTCTCGTTGTTGGAGGTAATGATGATGATCGGACGCTTCTTGGCCTTGATCGTCTCGTCGATCTCGTAAACGTAGAACTCCATCTTGTCGAGTTCTTGCAGCAGGTCGTTGGGGAACTCGATGTCGGCCTTGTCGATCTCGTCGATCAGCAGAATCACCCGCTCCTCGGACTCGAACGCTTCCCACAGCTTGCCTTTTTTCAGGTAGTTGCGAACGTCGTGAACCTTTTCCGTGCCCAGTTGCGAGTCACGCAAGCGGCTGACCGCGTCGTACTCGTACAGACCCTGATGCGCCTTGGTGGTGGACTTGATGTGCCAGGTGATTAACCGGGCGCCGAACGACTCGGCCAGTTGTTCGGCGAGCATGGTCTTGCCGGTGCCCGGTTCGCCCTTGACCAGCAACGGCCGTTCCAGGGTGATGGCGGCGTTGACCGCCAGTTTCAGGTCATCGGTGGCAACGTAGGCCTGGGTGCCTTCGAACTTCATCTGCAATCCTCGAACGGTAGCGCCGGCCTGAACGGAGCAGGGCGGGGGCGAAATAATCGGATGCCTGACTATAACGCGCAGCCCGGTCGACTGTGAACGCAGACGGCTTATTCAGTCTCTGAATGGGGCGTCACATGTTGACTCAGTCTCGGCTGATGGCCAGCATTCAGATATCACTGATTTGGCGATAGCCTCTTGGCATGCCGCAATCCGTGGCGAGGGGATTTATCCCCGATGGGCTACGAAGCAGACCCAAAACCATTAGCTTTATGTCAGGGGACTGGAAACGATGTTACCCATGAAGCGGCCTCGATTATCAGCGGTTGAGGCTCTGACGCACTACCGTCTGGCACTTACCTTTATAGATGGGCAACAACTGATTCTTGATTTGAGCCGGGATCTTCACGCTGATCCGGGACTGAAACCATTGCTCGATGTCGATATTTTTTCTATGGCCCTGCTGGTGGATGATGGCTGGAGCGTGGAATGGCTGGAACCAGATATTCAGATTGGCGCTGATACGTTGTATTTCGGGGCAACGACTAGCACGATCGATACCGTCCATCGAGAGTCCTAGCCCGCATCCGGCTTCGGCCGTTCATACCGGGCATTGAATGCCTGAATGAATCCGTTGCGTAAAATCTGCAAAAACGCTTCGAACGCGCTGATATTTTGCTGATGCACATTGCCGCTGAGTTCGACCTTGGTGGCGAACTGGTTTTTCGCCTGATTTTTCAGCACCGTTTCAGTTCCGCCGACCAGCGCTTCCCAGACTGAGCGGAAGATGCTTTTGTTCTTGTTTTCCACGTCCTGCTGCCAGTTGAACACTTCGACATCGCGCAGCAACGGCTTGATATAGCCAGTGAGCTGGGCTTTTTTGGCTTGGGCTTCGATGACCACGTCGCCGTGTCCGGCATTGAAGTCGAACTTGCCGTAGGCCGAGGCGAAGTCGTTCATGCTTTTGAGTTCGATGTCACGGGCGCGCAGGCGGAACTGGAAGTCTTCGAAATTGCTCAGGGGATCGAACGTAGCCGTTGTTTCCAGCGGAGCGTGGCCCAGCAACTTGGCTTTGCCTTCGAAGCGTGCATCGCGTTTGCCCTCCTTGTCGACCACGTTGGTCAGGTTATAGATGCTGGCGTTGACCTCGGTGGCATTCATGTTCACTGGTGGCTTGGAGTTGAAGTTGCGGAAGCTGATGCGCCCGTTGCTGATATGCACTTCGTCGAGCGTGATGGGTAAAAGCTTGCCCAATTGCGCACGCCAGTCGGTGCCTTGACCGGTCTGGGAGTTCTGCTTGTTGGCCCCGCCATCGACGAAGTTCACTTCCGGCTGGAAGAAGTCTGCCTTGGCCACCACCGCATGGTCGTACCAGAGGGAATGCCAGCTCACTGACAGATCGATCAGCGGCGCGTTGACGAACGGCACGGGCACCTTGCCGTCGACCTTGACGATTTTCAGACCGTTGATCTTGTAGGCACCGCGCCAGAGGGCCAGATCGACGTCAGTGATCTGACCACGGTAGTCGCCCATGTCCGCCAGCTTGTCGTTGAGGTAATCGCGCACCACATAAGGCAGAGCGATGTGCAGGGCGAGCAGCAACACAACGACAACGGCGAGGGTCCATAACGGCCAGCTGTAGCGACGCTTCATGACGGCAATTCCCGAACGATGTAAAGCGATTGACTACTGAGTGTTACAGACGTTCGACCTGACTGGACTGCGCTTGGCAACAGGCATACCTTGGGGCCCTGAATTCAATGCTGCATAAGGACCCAGCCATGAGCCGTATTTTCGCAGACAACGCCCATTCCATCGGCAACACGCCGCTGGTGCAGATCAACCGCATTGCGCCACGTGGCGTGACCATTCTGGCCAAGATTGAAGGGCGCAATCCGGGTTATTCGGTCAAATGCCGAATCGGCGCCAACATGATCTGGGACGCCGAAAGCAGCGGCAAACTCAAGCCGGGCATGACCATTGTCGAGCCGACTTCGGGCAACACCGGCATTGGCCTGGCCTTCGTCGCCGCCGCCCGTGGTTACAAATTGATGCTGACCATGCCGGCCTCGATGAGCATCGAACGCCGCAAAGTCCTCAAGGCATTGGGCGCAGAACTGGTATTGACCGAACCGGCCAAAGGTATGAAGGGCGCAATCGAAAAAGCCGCCGAGATTGTTGCCAGCGACGCGGAAAAATATTTCATGCCGGCGCAATTCGAAAACCCGGCCAACCCGGCGATTCACGAAAAAACCACTGGTCCGGAAATCTGGAACGACACCGACGGCGCGGTCGATGTGCTGGTGGCCGGGGTCGGTACGGGTGGAACCATCACCGGCGTTTCGCGGTATATCAAGAATACCCAGGGCAAACCGATCCTTTCGGTGGCCGTTGAGCCCGCGTCTTCGCCAGTGATCACGCAAGCGCGCGCTGGCGAAGAGATCAAGCCGAGCCCGCACAAGATTCAGGGCATCGGTGCCGGGTTCGTGCCGAAGAACCTTGATCTGTCGATGGTGGACCGGGTTGAACTGGTTACCGATGAAGAATCCAAGGCCATGGCCCTGCGTCTGATGCAGGAAGAAGGGATTTTGTGCGGCATCTCTTGCGGGGCCGCGATGGCAGTTGCGGTACGTCTGGCTGAAACCCCGGAAATGCAGGGCAAGACCATCGTCGTGATCTTGCCGGACTCGGGCGAACGCTATCTGTCGAGCATGCTGTTCAGTGATCTGTTCACCGAGCAGGAGAATCAACAGTAAATCGAGTTGATTCAAATCAGCCCAGGTTCAGGATCGTTATGTTAATTAATGCTTTATTGCGCAATCCTTAACACTGAATCTTGGGTTGGACGGGTTTTTCCCGAGGCCGGTAGTGTTTATCATGGCCGGCTGCCATGCCGGGTAAAGGGCATTGCGCAGCGTTGTCTTTATTCAAGGAGTTGTTGATGACCTTTTCGTTTGCCGCCAAGGCGTTTGTGCTGTTGCTGTTTCTGGGCAGCACGCTCTATGTGCATTTGCGCGGCAAGGCGCGTTTGCCGGTACTGCGTCAGTTCGTCAATCACTCGGCGCTGTTCGCTCCGTATAACGCATTGATGTACCTGTTCTCCGCCGTGCCGTCGAAGCCTTACCTGGATCGCAGCAAGTTTCCCGAGCTGGATGTACTGCGCGACAATTGGGAAGTGATCCGCGAAGAAGCCATGCACTTGTTCGATGAGGGCTACATTCGCGCGGCCGAAAAGAACAACGACGCCGGTTTTGGTTCGTTCTTCAAGAAGGGCTGGAAGCGTTTCTACCTCAAGTGGTACGACAAACCGCTGCCATCGGCCGAAACCCTGTGCCCGAAAACCGTGGCACTGGTCAGTGCGATTCCCAACGTCAAAGGCGCGATGTTCGCGTTGTTGCCGGGCGGCAGTCACCTGAACCCGCACCGCGACCCGTTTGCCGGTTCCCTGCGTTATCACCTCGGCTTGTCCACCCCGAACTCCGACGATTGCCGGATCTTTGTCGATGGTCAGGTCTATGCGTGGCGCGACGGTGAAGACGTGATGTTCGACGAGACCTACGTGCACTGGGTCAAGAACGAAACCGACAAGACTCGCGTGATTCTGTTCTGCGACATCGAACGTCCGCTGAGCAACCGCTTCATGACCCGCATCAACCGCTCGGTCAGCGCCTGGCTAGGCCGCGCCACTGCACCGCAGAACCTTGACGACGAACGCGTCGGTGGCATCAACCAGGCTTACGCCTGGAGCAAGAACTTCAGCGACAGGTTCAGCGGCGTGGTCAAACAATGGAAACGCCGTAACCCCAAGGCCTACCGCATCATGCGCCCGGTGCTGGCCGTGGTGGTGTTGACGTTGCTGGGGTATTGGCTGTTCGGTTGAGGCTGGATGCAGAAATAAAAAAACCGCTCGTTTTGAGCGTTTTTTTCATGAAGAGAAAGTGAAAGAGGCGCCTGCGAGAACACCTCCTGGCTCCCCAACTGCTGGATTTACTAATGCCTCTCTAATACGGTGCAATTCCTTCTCGGACAACTCTCCGGAAGCACGCTTTCTACCAGCCTTTATCGATTTGGCGTTCGACGCCTTGTTTTCAACGACAGCTTTCATGGTGTCTCCGGCGTTGATCATTAAATGAACAGTGACCCGATACTAGTCTTAGTCAATTAGCTTCACAAGTCGGCCCTCTGGGTCGAACTCAAAACCCAGTTGGCGGTATAGGGCAATTACGCCAGGAAGAGGCTCCTGAATTTCGATTTGTGTACTGCCTATGATCCGCGCGAAATGAGTAACGGCGGTCAACGCGAACGTTGCTATACGGCTCTTGAGAGGGTGATCGTTTCCGGGTTTGCCCTCCAGACGCACAATTTTTACTCTCAATCGACTCTGATTAGGGTTCGCAAAGCAGAGCCCACATAACTCATGTTCAAACCAGATCGCCAAGTCGAAGCTCAATGGTTCTCTGGCTTTCCACTGCACAACATCATTCCAGGAAAAGTGAGGATCAAGCCATTGTTCATAAGCGCTCAACGCATGAGCGTCGATTGCTTCGAAACGAACTCTGGAATGATCGACATCTACGATGTCTCTCTGCTCCAGATCATCTTGCAGTTTCGCAAATGTAATAGCAGCCTGCTTCCTGGCCTGCGACCGATACAACTGATACCGCAAATATGTCCGTTCCTTTGGCATACGATCCCGAGCATTCCCTGTCTCCCCGTCGATGGGCAAAGCAGTTGTTCATCAGCCTATTCACCCTCCACCCACCTGTCGCTGCTGGCCCTTTGTCCAACTCATTGCAATCTGTGTCGCACGCTGGTTATAGTCAGCGCACGTGAGCCAAACGACTCACCTCCAGACCCTCAAAAAAAGATCAGCCCCAATGCCTGCATCCCTCATCAACGCGGTAGTCGATTCAGCGGTCAACGCTTGCGTCGTGCCGTGCGGGAATCAGCAGCCAAGGCAGATCAGTCATTACCCCCCACCTGTCAGTAGCACGCCGGTGTGCGCAGTCGTATCACCGCCGGGCGTTGGCGTTTCGGGCTGATCGGCATTTTTTGCTGACCCCGTGCCCGCCTGAAAAAACCTACTGAATTTCAGCTTCGGCTGAGTTGGCTATTTGCCTGACTACAGGTGGTATTCATGTTTGTCCTTTCGAAAAAGTCCGCGCTCGCGGCGACGTCCACGAGCCTGTTCGTTTTGCTGTGGAGCAGCGGGGCGATCTTCTCCAAATGGGGGCTGGCGCATGCGTCACCCTTTGCCTTTCTGCTGATTCGTTTTGTCATCGCTCTGTGCGGGTTGCTGCTGTTGGCGCCGCTTCTGAAACTGAAGCTGCCCAAGGGCGGCAGGCCGATGCTGTATGCGATCGCTACGGGTGTGGTGTTGTTGGGGGCTTATCAGATTTTCTATCTGCTGGCGTTGAACACCAAGGTCACGCCCGGAGTGATGGCAACGATCATGGGCGTGCAGCCGATCCTCACCGTGGTGCTGATGGAGCGGCAACGTTCGGCGAGCCGGATGTTCGGTCTGGCGTTGGGGCTGGCCGGTCTGATCATGGTGGTTTACCAGGGGATCGGATTGGCCGGGATGTCCTGGGCGGGCATGCTGTTCGGCCTGCTGGCGCTGGCGAGCATGACGCTCGGTTCGATCATGCAGAAACGCATCACCGACAATCCGCTCGGCACGCTGCCGGTGCAGTATCTGGCCGGGTTGCTGTTATGCGGGATCTTCGTGCCGTTCCAGCCGTTTCACTTCGAGCACAGCGCGGGTTTCATCGTGCCGGTGTTGTGGATGGGGCTGGTGGTTTCGGTGCTGGCGACGTTGTTGCTGTATCGCTTGATCGCCCGGGGCAATCTGGTGAATGTCACCAGCCTGTTCTATCTGGTGCCGGCGGTGACAGCGGTGATGGACTACCTGATTTTCGGTAATCGGCTGGCGGCGTTGAGCGTGCTGGGGATGTTGTTGATCATCGTTGGTCTGGCGTTTGTGTTTCGTAAACCCAACTGATAATTAGCGGCTGTTCAGTCGCCTTCGCGAGCAGGCTCGCTCCCACATTGGAATACATTCCCCTGTAGGAGTGAGCCTGCTCGCGATAACAATTTCAGTTGCAATGAAATTTAACGGGCCACTGCATCAGCAGACTTCACCACCGCAGGCTTCAACACCAGCCACAACGCCAGCGCAATCAACACCCCGCCATACACATGTGCCATCGACAGCGGCTCATCGAGAAACAGCGCGCCCCACAATACGCCGAACGGCGGAATCATGAAGGTCACGGTCATCGACTTCACTGGCCCGATCGAGCTGAGCAAGCGGAAGTAAATAATGTACGCAAACGCGGTGCAGCCCAAGCCCAACCCCAGCAGCGACAACCAGACATTCCAGCCACCCCAACTGACCGGTGGCGCAGTGATCACGCTGTAGCCGAACAGCGGCAGCAGAAACAACGTCGCCCCAAGCATGCTGCCCAGTGCCGAAAGACGGCTATCGAGGCCACCGGCCTGATCCAGCCAGCGGCGTGCGAGGAATCCGGCGAAGCCATAGCAAGTCGTCGCAAGCAGGCAGGCGACCGCGCCCATCAGCAATTGCAGATCGAATGCCACGGGGCCAGCGCGAGTCAGTACGCCGACACCGAACAGGCCGAGGAACACTCCTCCGAGTTTGGCCGGAGTCAGTTTTTCACTGAAGAACAATCCGCCGATCAGCACACCCATCAATGGCGTGGTGGCGTTGAAGATTGCCGAATAACCAGCCGGCAGCACTTGTGCGGCAACCGAATACAGCGTCGCCGGAATACCCGAGTTGATGACGCCCAGCAGCATCACGGTTTTCAGTTTGCCTTTGAAATCCCAACTGACGCGCATCAGCCCGAGGATCACCAACAAGCCGGTGGCGGCAATCGACACGCGGAAAAAACCGGTGGGAATCGTGCCGATCACCGGGGCGATGATCCGCATGAACAGAAAGCTTGCACCCCAGATGGCCGCCAACGACAACATCCGAAAAATATCGACAGGGCTCACGGAGCTCTCCTTGCTTGATGGGGACGAGAGTGTTGCCGAGCGCCTTGTCGATGGCAACCGCTAATCGGGCATTTAACTTTTGTGAAGGTCAGGCTCACCGCGAAAACATGCCGGCAGCACGGCGCCGTATGGGATTTGGCAGAAATTGCACTTTTCCTGCGGCCGGTTCCATGACTAAGCTCAGGCTTCCGAGCCCTGATCCCCGAATGCAAGCAGAGGTTTCATCTATGCCGCAGCAATGGCCAGCCACCGACATCGCCCGCCTGATCCTTGAGGGCTTTGACGATTACCGCGAGCATTTCCGGCGGATCACTGACGGTGCGCGGGAGCGCTTCGAGCAGGCGCGCTGGCAGGAGACGCAAACTGCGTCGGCGGCACGGATCAATCTCTATGAAGAAAAGGTCAGCGAGACCATCGCCCGGCTCGGCGAGCATTTCGACAGCGAGACATTGATGAATGTCAGCTGCTGGCCACTGGTGAAAAGCGCGTATATCAGCGTCATCGACCTGCGCTTCGACGATGAGCTGTCCGAGACCTGGTACAACTCGATTTTCTGCGGGTTGTTCAGCCATGACCTGATCAGCGATGGCTGCATGTTCATCCACACCACACGACCGAGCCTGCGCCGCGCCCGGGCCGCACAAACCCGCACTTACAAACCACAGGGCCAGTTGTCGTCGATGCTGGCGAGCATCTTTTCCGACTACCGTTTCAGTGAGGATTACGCTGATTTGCCGGGCGACTTGCAACGGCTTGAAACACAGTTGCGCGAGAACCTGCCGGACTGGGTGTGCAAGGACCCGGAACTCAGCGTCGAGCTGTTTTCTTCGGTGTTGTATCGCAACAAAGGCGCGTATCTGGTCGGGCGCATCTACACCCGCGACGAACAGTGGCCGCTGGTGATTCCGCTGCTGCATCGCGAAGGGCGCGGCATCCAGATCGATGCGCTGATCACCGACGAAGCCGATGTGTCGATCATCTTCTCGTTCACCCGTTCCTACTTCATGGTCGATGTGCCGGTGCCGGCCGAGTTCATTGGCTTCCTGCGGCGCATCCTGCCCGGCAAGCACATTGCCGAGCTGTACACCTCCATCGGTTTTTACAAGCACGGCAAGTCCGAGTTCTATCGGGCGCTGATCAATCATCTGGCCAACACCGACGACCAGTTCATCATGGCCCCGGGCGTGCGCGGGATGGTCATGAGCGTGTTCACCCTGCCGGGTTTCAACACCGTATTCAAAATCATCAAGGACCGTTTCTCGCCTTCGAAAAACGTCGACCGCGCCACGGTGATCGAGAAATACCGATTGGTGAAAAGCGTCGACCGGGTAGGGCGCATGGCCGATACCCAGGAGTTCGCCGATTTCCGTTTTCCGCTGAGCAAGTTCGATCCGGCGTGCTTGGAGGAATTGCTGGAAGTGGCGCCGTCCACGGTCTCGGTGGAGGGCGAAACCGTGTTGATCCGCCACTGCTGGACCGAGCGCCGGATGACCCCGCTCAACCTGTATCTGGAAAACGCCAACGAAGCCCAGGTGCGCGAAGCACTGGAGGATTACGGTCTGGCAATCAAACAACTGGCGGCGGCGAACATCTTTCCCGGCGACATGCTGCTGAAAAACTTCGGTGTCACCCGGCACGGGCGCGTGGTGTTCTATGACTACGACGAAATCTGCTTTCTGACTGAGGCCAACTTCCGCCACATCCCGACGCCACGTACCCCGGAAGATGAAATGGCTTCCGAGCCATGGTATTCAATCGGGCCGCTGGACGTGTTCCCGGAGGAGTTCCCACCGTTCCTGTTTGCCGACTCGGGGCAGCGCAAGTTGTTCGATCAGTTGCACGGCGAGTTGTACAACGCCGATTACTGGAAAAGCCTGCAAGAGGCGATTCGCGCCGGAAAAATCATCGACGTCTTCCCGTATCGGCGCAAAGGGCTGGATAACGAATAACCCTGTAGGCGTTGCCGAAGGCTGCGATCCTTTGACTTTGTTTTTATAAAATCACATCAAAAGATCGCAGCCTGCGGCAGCTCCTACAGGGGAAGCAGGCCAATTCAGGGCAAATCTGCGACAATCGCCCCCCTGCGCCACTAGACGACTGAATTGCGTACCTGATGACCGACGAATCGCCCTCCATCGACAAACTGTTGAAAAACCTCGATCACGCCATGCTTGCCGACCGTCACCGGCTGCGGCGGCAGTTGCTTGAGCTGCGCAAGAAACCCGACGAGGCCAAACTGGCCCAATGGGTGGTGCGCATGCAGGCGTCCTGCGATCAGGTACTGGCGCGCAAGGCCAGCCTGCCGGTGATTCGTTACGACGACAGCCTGCCGATCGCCGCCAAACGCGACGAAATCAAGGCTGCGCTGGAAAAGCATCAGGTGCTGATCATCGCCGGCGAAACCGGCTCGGGTAAAACCACCCAGTTGCCAAAGATCTGCCTGGAAATCGGCCGTGGCCAACATGGTTTGATCGGTCATACCCAACCTCGACGGATTGCCGCACGCAGCGTTGCCAGCCGGGTTGCCGAAGAGCTCGGCACGCCGCTGGGTTCGCTGGTCGGCTATCAGGTGCGCTTCGAAGATCAGAGCGATTCCAACACCCTGATCAAACTGATGACCGACGGCATTCTGCTGGCGGAAACCCAGAACGACCGCTATCTCGAACGCTACGACACGATCATCGTCGACGAAGCCCACGAACGCAGCCTGAACATCGATTTCCTGCTCGGTTATCTGAAAACCCTGCTGCCGCGCCGTCCCGATCTGAAAGTCATCATCACTTCGGCGACCATCGATCTGGAGCGCTTTTCCAAGCACTTCGACGACGCGCCGATTGTTGAAGTGTCCGGGCGTACCTTTCCGGTCGATACCTGGTATCGGCCGCTGACGCTGGAGCAGGACGAAGAGGGCAACCGCGTCGAAGATGACCTGACCGTGGATCAGGCGATTCTCGCGACCCTCGACGAAATCGCCGATTTTGAACGCAGCGAACGACGCAGCCCCGGCGATGTGCTGGTATTCCTGCCCGGCGAACGAGAGATTCGCGACGCCGCCGACATGCTGCGCAAGGCGCAAATCAAACACACCGAAATTCTGCCGCTGTACGCCCGTTTGTCGCCGGCCGAGCAGCAGCGGATTTTCCAGTCGCACCCGGGCCGCCGCGTGGTTTTGGCGACCAACGTTGCCGAAACCTCGCTGACCGTGCCGGGTATCCGTTACGTGATCGACAGCGGTACGGCGCGCATCAGTCGTTACAGCTATCGCGCGAAAGTGCAGCGCTTGCCCATCGAAGCGATTTCCCAGGCCAGCGCCAATCAGCGTAAAGGTCGCTGCGGCCGGGTCGAGCCGGGCATCTGCATTCGTTTATATAGCGAAGAAGATTTCATCGGTCGGCCGGAATTCACCGACCCGGAAATTCTGCGTACCAACCTCGCGGCAGTTATTTTGCAGATGCTGCATTTGCGCCTCGGCGAGATCACCGCATTCCCGTTTATCGAACCGCCGGACGGCAAGGCGATCAGCGACGGTTTTAACCTGCTGCAAGAGTTGTCGGCGGTTGATCGCAACAGCCAGTTGACCCCGCTCGGCCGCCAACTGGCGCGTCTGCCGGTGGACCCGCGCATGGGCCGCATGCTGCTGGAAGCGGCGAAGCTCGGCAGTTTGCAGGAAGTGTTGATCGTCGCCAGTGCGATGTCGATTCAGGACCCGCGCGAGCGTCCGCCGGAGCGGCAACAAGCCGCTGATCAGGCCCACGCACAATGGAAGGATATCGACTCGGACTTCGCCGGGCTGGTCAATCTGTGGCGCGGTTTTGAAGAACAGCGCCAGGCGCTGACCGCCAGTCCACTGCGCAACTGGTGCCGCAAGAATTTCCTCAATTACCTGCGTCTGCGCGAGTGGCGGGATTCCCATCGCCAGTTGAGCCTGATCTGCCGCGACATGCAGTTGAGCATCAATAAAGAGCCGGCGGATTATCCGAAACTGCACAAAGCGGTGCTGGTCGGTCTGCTCAGCCAGATCGGTCAGAAAACCGAGGACGGCGATTACCTCGGCGCCCGTCAGCGGCGTTTCTGGATTCATCCGTCATCGGGCATCGGCAAGAAGCGCCCGCAATGGATCATGGCCGCCGAACTGGTGGAAACCACCAAGCTGTATGCGCGGATGGTCGCCAAGATTGACGCCGACTGGATCGAGCCGCTGGCCGGGCATCTGATCAAGAAAAACCACTTCGAACCGCACTGGGAGAAGAAGCGCGGCCAGGTTGTAGCGTTCGAGCAAATCACTCTGTTCGGCCTGATCGTGGTCGGCCGTCGGCCGGTGCATTACGGCCCGGTGGACCCGGTGGTCTCGCGTGAATTGTTTATCCGCGAAGGTCTGGTGCGCGGCGAGATTCAGTCCAAAGCCAAATGCCTGACCGAGAATACGCTGCTGCTGGAACAGCTCGACGAGCTGGAAGCCAAGGCCCGTCGCCGCGATATTCTGGCCGACGAAGAAACCTTGTATGCGTTCTACGACGCACGCTTGCCGGCGGAGATTCACCAGACGGCGACGTTCGACAGTTGGTATCGCGTCAACAGCCAGAAAGACCCGCAACTGCTGATCATGCGCGAAGAAGACGTGCTGGCCCGCGAGGCCAGTGAAGTCACCGCGCAGCATTATCCGGACACCCTGCATATCGGTGATCTGGAGCTGGCCCTGTCTTATCATTTCGAACCCAATCACCCGCGTGATGGCGTGACCCTGCGCGTACCGGCACCGCTGTTGCCGATGTTGCCGCCGGAGCGTCTGGAATGGCTGGTGCCGGGGATGATCGAGGCCAAGTGCATTGCGCTGGTGCGTAACCTGCCGAAGGCCTTGCGCAAAAACTTCGTGCCGGTGCCGGACTTTATCAAAGCCGCTCTGCAACGCATGACGTTTGCCGAGGGCTCGTTGCCGCAAGCGCTGGGGCGTGAATTGTTGCGCATGACCGGAGCGCGGGTCAGCGATGAAGCCTGGGCCGAAGCCGAGCAGCAGGTCGAAGGGCATCTGCGGATGAACCTGGAAATCGTCGACGGCCAGGGCAAGTTCCTTGGCGAAGGACGCGATCTGGCCGAGTTGACCGCACGTTTCGCCGAAGCCAGTCAGGCTGCTCTGGCGGTGCCGCAAACGGCGAAAAGTCAGCAGCCGGTGGAGGCCAAGGTCTTCGCTCCGGTCGCGGAAAAGACTCAGCAGAAGATCGCCGGGCTGTCGATGACGGTGTATCCGGCGCTGGTGGAAGAGGGCGGCACGGTCAAGGAAGGACGTTTCTCGACCCCGGCCGAAGCCGAGTTCCAGCATCGCCGCGCCTTGCAGCGTCTGTTGATGCAGCAATTGGCGGAGCCGGCCAAGTTCCTGCGTACCAAGTTGCCGGGTATCACCGAGCTGGGCCTGTTGTATCGCGAACTGGGTCGGGTCGATGCGCTGGTCGAAGACATTCTGCTGGCCAGCCTCGACAGCTGCATTCTTGAAGGCGAAGACCCGTTGCCGCGCGATGGTGCGGGGCTTGCCGCACTGGCCGAACGCAAGCGCGGCAGTTGGACCGAGCACGCCGAGCGCGTGGCGCGGCTGACGCTGGAGATTCTCAAGCTCTGGCATGGTCTGCAAAAACGCTTCAAGGGCAAGATCGACCTCGCGCAAGCGGTGGCACTGAACGACATCAAGCTGCAACTGAGCAATCTGGTTTACCCGGGATTTGTCCGGGAAACGCCGATGCAGTGGCTTAAGGAGCTGCCGCGTTATCTGAAAGCGGTCGAGCAGCGTTTCGAAAAGCTCGGCGCACAGGTGCAGAAGGATCGCGTCTGGAGCGGCGAACTGGCCGGTCTCTGGAGCCAATACCAGACCCGCGCCGCCAAACACGCGCAGGAAGGCAAGCGCGACCCGCAGCTTGAGTTGTACCGCTGGTGGCTGGAGGAATACCGGGTTTCGCTGTTCGCCCAGCAGTTGGGGACTAAAATTCCGATCTCCGACAAGCGTCTTAACAAGCAGTGGACGCAAGTCGAGCCCTAAACCTGAACTGTACACACCCATGTAGGAGCTGCGGCACGCTGCGATCTTTTGACTTTGTTTTTTAAGGTCAAGATCAAAAGATCGCAGCGTGCCGCAGCTCCTACCGGGTCTGGATGATTGCGGTTGCTCTTGAGAAAGGGGCCAAAACCTTGGGTTTATGGCAAACTTCGCGACCATAAACGCCGGTTTCGCGACCCAGAGCCCTCGGCCAGGTTTGCGCAACGGAATAAAGCGATGTCAGGTCCGCGTCCCCCAAGGGGAATCGACCCTTTATGTGTTGGTACGTCGGTGCCAGCGCTTTCTGCCTGAACAGATTAGAGAAACGACCATGCATAACGTCGTCATCAGCGGCACCGGCCTGTACACCCCGGCCAACAGCATCTCCAATGAAGAGCTGGTGCAGTCTTTCAATACCTACGTCGCGCAGTTCAACGCCGACAACGCCGACGCCATCGCCAGCGGCGAAGTCCAGGCTTTGACCGAATCCAGCGCTGCGTTCATCGAAAAAGCCTCGGGTATCAAGAGCCGCTTTGTCATGGACAAGGACGGCATTCTCGACCCTGCGCGCATGGCGCCACGTCTGCCAGAGCGTTCCAACGACGAATGGTCGGTGCTTTGCCAGATGGCCATCGGCGCTGCCGAACAGGCTTTGCAGCGCGCCGGCAAGACCGCCGCTGACATCGACGGTGTGATCGTCGCCTGCTCGAACCTGCAACGCGCCTATCCGGCCATCGCCATCGAAGTCCAGGAAGCGCTGGGCATTCAGGGTTTCGGTTTCGACATGAACGTTGCCTGCTCGTCGGCAACCTTCGGCATTCAGGCTGCGGCCAACAGCGTGCAACTGGGCCAGGCCCGGGCGATCCTGATGGTCAACCCGGAAGTCTGCACCGGTCACCTGAACTTCCGTGACCGCGACAGCCACTTCATCTTCGGTGACGCCGCGACTGCGGTGATCATCGAGCGTGCTGATCTGGCTACTTCCAAGCACCAGTTCGATATCGTCAGCACCAAACTGCTGACCAAGTTCTCCAACAACATCCGCAACAACTTCGGTTTCCTCAATCGTGCGGCGGAAGAGGGCATCGGTGCCCGCGACAAACTGTTCGTGCAGGAAGGCCGCAAGGTGTTCAAGGATGTCTGCCCGATGGTCGCCGAGCTGATCGCTGCGCATCTGGAGGAGAACAAGCTCAACGTCGGTGACGTGAAGCGCTTCTGGCTGCACCAGGCGAACCTGAGTATGAACCACCTGATCGTGCGCAAACTGCTCGGTCGCGAAGCTACCGAAGAAGAAGCCCCGGTGATTCTCGACACCTACGCCAACACCAGCTCTGCGGGTTCGGTGATTGCATTCCACAAGCATCAGGACGATCTGGCCAGCGGTTCGCTGGCGGTACTGAGCTCGTTCGGCGCCGGTTACTCGATCGGTAGCGTGATCCTGCGTAAACACTGAGTTTGCCCTGAAAAGATCGCAGCCTGCGGCAGCTCCTACACTTGCGGTTTGAATCCGCACTTGTAGGCGCTGCCGCAGGCTGTGATCTTTTGCTTTCGACCATCTGAAAACGAGGCATCAATGGCCGCTACGGATGACACCCAATTGCTCGAACGCCTGTTATTGGGCGAGCAGAAGGCTTTCAAGGAATTGGTCAGTACCTACCAGAGCGCCATGCGCGCCGTGGCCTACGCCATCGTCGGTCAACGTCACGTCGAAGAAGTGGTGCAGGATGCCTGGCTATCGGTGGTTCGGCATATTGGTAGCTTCGAAGGTCGCTCCAGCCTCAAGACCTGGCTGCTGACCATCACCGCCAACTCGGCCAAGAGTCGCTACAAGCAAAACCGCCGTGAAGTGCTGATGGATGACCTGCCTTCGCCCCACGGCACCATCGATGACGATCGCTTTTCCCCTGGTGACGGCCATTGGCTGGTGGCGCCGTTCGCCTGGCATCAGGACACGCCTGAAGCGTTGCTCACCGAAAGCGAATTACGCGAATGCCTCGAACACACCTTGCTCGGTTTGTCGGAACTGCAAAGCAGTGTTTTGCTGTTGCGCGAACGTCAGGGGCTGGAACTGGAAGAGATCTGTAATCTTCTGGAGATCTCGCTCTCCAATGTCCGTGTGCTGCTGCATCGTGCGCGGCTGAAAGTCTTCGCCACGGTGGAGCATTTTGAGGAGACCGGCGAATGCTGACCTGCAAGGAACAAGTGGCGCGTTCCAGTGATTATCTCGATGGCCAATTGAGCTTTCGCGAGAAACTGCTGGTGCGTCATCACCTGATGTTTTGCCCCAACTGCCGACGTTTTATCCGCCAGATGCGCCTGATGCAGGCGACATTGAAGGCGATGCCGGAAAAACCCGAAGAGGGCGTTGAAGCGCTGGCTGAACGCTTGGCCGAGCAACGGCGCAAGGATCGATCCTGAGCAAACACGGTTCAGTGGAATAGCCCGGCGCGGATGAAACGAACGGATGATGGGGATCGTCCCGCCCGCGCCAGGCTATAAGGTGAAGCGTTTTAGAACTTCGCTTCTGCGTCCAGTTGCAGGGTGTTGATGTCGGAGTCGGTCTTCTTCAGGCTGGCGTTGGTGTAGTCCGAGTTCGCCATGAAGTAGGTCGCGCCGAGGGTGAAGTTCTTGTCCAGCTCGTAGCTGACTTTCAACTTGCTGCCACGGGAACCGGTGTAGCCGTTGGCGAAGTCGGAGTCGGTGAAGGCACCCACCACCGCGTTACGCTGTACGTCACGATAGTTGTAATCGATGCCGAAGCCATAAACCTTGGTCTTCACGCCGGCCAGCCAGCCAGTGTCCTGATCGTTGCTGGCGTCTTTGTTGTTGACGTACTGACCGTAGATCGACAGCGGTACTGGCAGGTTGGCGACGTCCAGTTGACCGAAGCCTTCATACAGTTTGAAGGTTTCGTTCGGGCTGTTGCCGTTGACGGCCAATGCGCAAGGAGCAGTAGCGGTGCCGCTGGTAGGGCAGGCGCTGTCCTTGTCGTTGTCGTAGGAATAGAGACTGCCGCCCACGGTCAGTTTCAGGCTGTCGGTCAGTGCAAAGCGACCGCCCAATTGGCCAGCGTACAGACGCAGGTCGTGTTTGAACTGCACACCTTCGCCGTCAACGTTGTCCTTCAGGGTGTAGTGACCGGCGCTACCGAACAGCTCGGTGCTGCCGTTCAACGGATATTTGTAAGTGACGGCCAGACCTTCCGGGTTGATGTCGCTGTCCCAGATGATGTCGCCCATGCTGACCCACGGCTGGTTCATCTTGCCGCCGATCAGGTGCAGGTTTTTAATCGCGTCAGGGTGGTAGTCGACGTAACCCAGGTCGAGCCAGATCTGCTTCTTGTCGAAGTAGTTGTTCAAGTCCTGGTTGGTGGAGCGTGCGTCGTCGCTGCTGCCGGTGGCGATACGGATGCCGGTGTCGACTTGCGGGTTGATCTCGCTGTAAGCACCCAGACGGGCACGAATGCGCTGACGATCCTGGTCCTTGCTGTTCGGCACGCCATCGTTGTGCACGGTTTCTTCACGGAAGCGCACATCACCCTTGAACTGGGTCTTGGCAGCCCAGGCCAGTTTTTGATCGAAAAGGCTTTGTTCGTCGTTTTTCTTCGCGACCGCCGCGACTTGTTGATTGGTCTCTTGCTGCGCCTGCTGCGCGATTTGCTGGTCCTTCTGATCCTTCGCCAGTTCAGTTTGCAGCTCTACGTACTGCGCCTGGGAAATCGAACCGTTAGCCTTGAGCATGTCGAGCAGTTTGGCGTCGACTGCGGCACTGGCCGGAACACTCATGGCCAGCAACAGGCCACCGCACAGGGCCGCCGCAGTTTTCGTGGAAGCAAGACGCATAGCAATCTCCGAAGATGAGAGGGGATGGCTGAACCATCCAGGGCACAACCGACGGTTGAAGGTCGGAAAACAGTGTCCGGGTAGAACCCGGCGCTCTAAAAACAGGCGCCAGTATCGCGATGGTTTATGACAGAGCAGTGGCTAAGTGATGTCATCTCGGTGACGATACAAAGTCGTCCTGAACTATTGATTTAGAGCGCTGTCGTCCGATTGCGGGTGTGCAATGCACAGCGATAGGCGATACTCGCGGGGCTTTGAAGCCCGGAAGTGGAGAGTCATTTGATGCCGTTGCAACGCCTGCAAAGTCTGTCGGAAATTGCCCCGTCGACCTGGGACGCCCTGGTGCCCGAGACTCAGCCATTTCTGCGGCATGCCTTTCTTGGCTCACTCGAAGACAGCGGCAGCGTTGGCCCGCACACGGGCTGGCAAGCAGAGCATTTGCTGCATTTCGAAGACGACCGATTGATCGCGGCGTTGCCCGCTTATCGCAAGTGGCATTCCTACGGCGAGTACGTGTTCGATCATGGCTGGGCTGACGCCTGCGCCCGCGCCGGCATTGATTACTACCCGAAACTATTGAGCGGCGTACCGTTCAGTCCGGTCAGCGGTCCCCGGTTATTGGCGGCCAATGTCGAGGACGGTTTCGAGCTGCTGAAAAGCCTGCCGGGCTACCTTGAAATCGAAGAGCTCTCCAGCGCTCACATCAACTTCACCGACCCGTTCACCGACGCCGCGATGGCCGAACAGCCAGGCTGGTTGCAGCGCATTGGTTGTCAGTATCACTGGCAGAATCGCGGTTATCGCGACTTCCAGGATTTCCTTGATGTCCTCAGCTCACGCAAGCGCAAACAGATGCGCAAAGAGCGTGAGCAAGTGGCCGGGCAGGGCTTCGAGTTTGAATGGCTGGAAGGGCGCGAGCTGGACGAGTCGCAGTGGGATTTTGTCTACGCCTGCTACGCCAACACCTACGCGGTGCGTCGGCAGACGCCGTATCTGACACGGGAGTTTTTCAGCCTGTTGGCTGAGCGCATGCCGGAGTCGATTCGTGTGGTGCTGGCCAAGCAAGGCTCACGGCCGGTGGCGATGGCTTTCAGTCTGGTGGGCGGTGACAGTTTTTATGGTCGCTATTGGGGTTGTCTGGCCGAGTTCGATCGACTGCACTTCGAGACCTGTTTCTATCAGGGCATGGACTATGCGATCGCTCACGGGTTTCAGCGTTTCGATGCCGGTGCTCAGGGCGAACACAAACTGATTCGCGGCTTCGAACCGGTGATTACCCATTCGTGGCATTACTTGCGCCATCCCGGGTTGAAAGCAGCGGTCAAAGACTTCCTGCACCAGGAGCGTGCTGGTGTGCTGGCCTATGCCGAAGAGGCAAAAAGCGCCTTGCCCTACCGCCAAACCTAGATCCCCCTGTAGGAGCTGCCGAAGGCTGCGATCTTTTGACTTTGCTTTTAAAACACAAGATCAAAAGATCGCAGCCTTCGGCAGCTCCTACAGGGATCTCCTCTAGCTTGAGGTATCTTCCTTGCCCAGCCAGCGATAGATCCCGCCGCCGACCACCGCACCCAATAGCGGCGCCACCCAGAACATCCACAACTGCGCGATAGCCCAGCCACCAACCATCAGCGCCGGACCGGTGCTGCGGGCCGGGTTGACCGAGGTATTGGTGACCGGAATCGAGATCAGGTGGATGAGCGTCAGGCCCAGGCCGATGGCGATGGGCGCGAGGCCCGGTGGAGCACGTTTGTCAGTGGCGCCGAGGATGATGATGACGAACATCGCGGTCATCACCAGCTCTGTGACAAACCCCGCCCCCATCGAATATTTACCGGGTGAATGCTCGCCATAGCCGTTGGACGCCAGGCCGGCGGCAATGTCGAAACCCTCCTTGCCGCTGGCGATATGAGCGATCAGCGCTGCCGCGAGAATCGCCCCAAGCACTTGGGCGATGATGTAGGCGGGCAGTTCTTTTGCGGGGAATCGACCCCCAACGAACAGACCGACCGAAACGGCCGGATTCAGATGGCATCCGCTGATGTGGCCAATGGCAAATGCCATGGTCAGCACCGTCAGACCAAACGCCAGGGCCACCCCCAGCACCCCGATTCCCAGCGGTGAAGACGCGGCGATCACCGCGCTGCCACAACCACCCAAAACCAACCAGAACGTACCCAACAACTCAGTAACTGAACGTTTGAACAGAGACATGAGAGAGTCCTTGATAGGCGTGCTATCGAGACTGCATCGAGTTGTGCTTCCTTGCAGAATTACGACAGGTTCATCTCCAGAACCTTGGCTGAGTACAGCAGGGTTTCTGTGGATTTCCAGCATGCACAAAAAACCGCCAGAGCCCGTGGTTAATGGGCTGGGGCGGTTTTCGATGATCCCTGTGGGAGTGAGCCTGCTCGCGATAGCGGTGGGTCTGACAGCAATGTTGGTGACTGACACTCCCTCATCGCGAGCAGGCTCACTCCTACAGGTTTGCGGTGGACCGAGCATCAATCGATGCCGACAAAGCCGCCGGTCTGATGCGCCCACAACCGGGAATACAACCCGCCATGCGCGAGCAGTTCAGCGTGGGTGCCGCTTTCGGCAATCTGGCCGTTTTCCAGCACCACCAGCCGATCCATGCGCGCAATGGTCGAGAGGCGGTGGGCGATGGCGATCACGGTTTTGCCCTGCATCAGGGTTTCGAGGCTTTCCTGGATCGCCGCTTCGACTTCAGAGTCCAGTGCCGAGGTCGCTTCGTCCATGATCAGGATCGGTGCGTCCTTGAGCAGCACTCGGGCAATCGCGATGCGCTGGCGCTGGCCGCCGGACAACTTCACCCCGCGCTCGCCGACATGCGCGTCGAAACCTGTGCGGCCCTCGGCGTCGGAAAGCAGCGGAATGAACTCGTCGGCGCGGGCCTTGTGCACCGCCTCCCAGAGTTCGGCGTCGGTAGCGTCGGGCTTGCCATACAACAAGTTATCGCGGATCGAACGGTGCAGCAGCGAGGTGTCCTGAGTGATCATGCCGATCCGCTCACGCAGGCTTTCCTGACCGACTTCGGCGATGTTCTGGCCATCGATCAGAATACGTCCGCCCTCGACGTCATACAGTCGCAGCAGCAGATTGACCAAGGTCGACTTGCCGGCGCCGGACGGGCCGATCAGACCGATTTTCTCCCCCGGTTTGATGTTCAGGTTGAGGTCGCCGATGATGCCTTTCTTCTTGCCGTAGTGAAAATCCACCTGCTCGAAACGCACTTCGCCACGGGCCACCGCCAGCGGTTTCGCCTGCGGGTGATCGGTGACGCTGACCGGTTGCGAGATGGTCTGCAAACCGTCCTGAACCATGCCGATGTTTTCGAAAATACCTGTCACCACCCACATGATCCAGCCGGACATGTTGACGATGCGAATCACCAGACCGGTTGCCAGCGCAATCGCGCCGACAGTTATCAGCGATTGCGTCCACAACCACAGCGCCAGCGCCGTGGTGCCGACGATCAGCAGGCCGTTCATGGCGGTGATCGCCACGTCCATGCTGGTGACCACACGGCCCGCCAGTTGCGACTTGACGGTCTGTTCTTCGATGGCTTCCTTGGCGTAGTGCTGCTCGAAATTGGTGTGGGCGAACAGCTTCAGCGTGGCGATGTTGGTGTAGCCATCGACGATCCGGCCCATCAGTTTCGAACGCGCATCGGACGCCTCGACCGAGCGTTGCTTGACCCGTGGCACGAAGTAATAAAGTGCGCCGATGTAGGCGACGATCCACATCAGTAGCGGGATCATCAGGCGCCAGTCGGCCTCGGCGAACAGCACCAGCGCACTGATCGCGTAGATCAGCACATGCCACAACGCATCCACCGCTTGCACGGCGGAGTCACGCAGCGAGTTGCCGGTCTGCATGATGCGTTGGGCAATGCGCCCGGCGAAATCGTTCTGGAAGAAGTTCAGGCTCTGTTTGAGCACGTAGCTGTGGTTCTGCCAGCGAATCATGCTGGTCATCCCCGGGCTCAGGGTCTGATGCACCAGCAGGTCGTGCAGGCCGAAGAAAATCGGCCGCAGCACTAACGCAACCACGACCATCCAGGTCAGTTCGAGGGCGTGGTCACTGAAGAAATTCGGGTTTGGCGTACCTTGGGTCAGATCGATGATCCGGCTCAGGTAATTGAACAGCGCCACTTCGATCAGCGCGGCGAACAGGCCGACCACCAGCAGGGCGGCAAAACTTGGCCAGACCTGTTTCAGGTAATAGATATAGAAGGGTAGAACCCGATCCGGCGGGGCTGCCGTCGGGGCTTCACGGAATATGTCGATCAGTTGTTCGAAACGGCGATAGAGCATCAGATAATCGCCCGGATACGGGCTCTCCTTTTATCAGTGTGAGCGGCGCGGGATCAGGCCGTCGCCGCTCTATATGCCCTGAAGAACTCAGTCGATGACTTTGGCCGACTTGATAACTACAGGGTCGCTAGGCACGTTTTGCATGCCGCTTTTGGTGGTGGTTGGCGAGTTGACGATGATGTCGACCACGTCCATGCCCTTGACCACTTTGGCGAATACCGCGTAACCGGCATCACGGCCCGGGTCGAGGAAATCGTTGTCCTTCACGTTGATGAAGAACTGGCTGGTGGCCGAGTTTGGATCGGAAGTACGGGCCATCGACAGCGTGCCACGGACGTTATGCAGACCATTGCTGGCTTCGTTCTTGATCGGTGCCTTGGTTTCTTTCTGTTGCATCTGTTGAGTGAAACCGCCGCCCTGCGCCATAAAGCCCGGGATCACGCGGTGAAAGATCGTGTTGTTGTAGAAGCCGCTGTCGACGTATTCAAGGAAGTTCTTGGTACTGATCGGTGCCTTGACCGGATCCAGTTCGAGTTCGATCTGGCCATTGGTGGTGTCCAGCAGCACGTGCGGAGCCTTGGCCGGAGTGGCTGCCATCAGGTTGGCGGCAAACAGCACGGTGCCGGCGGCGAGGGCGAGTTTTTTCAGCATGGGTCAGTGATCCTGAGATTGAATATCGGCTGCGGCGAGAAACTCCAGCAGCGTTTGATTGAAGCGTTGCGGTTGATCGAGCGGGGTGGCGTGGCGTGAATCGGCGATCACCACCAGCCGCGCATCGGGCAGCAGTTTTACATAGGTTTCTTTCAGCGCGACGGGCGTGTAGTCACGGTCGGCGCTGATGACGAGCGTTGGACAGGTTACCCGGGAAAGTCGTTCCTGAACCCCCCAGCCAACAATCGCATCGAAGCTGGCGAGATAAGCACGTTTGTCGTTTTTTGCCCAGCGTTCAGCCATTTTCTGTCGAAGATCAGCTTGTTCCGGCTTGGGGAAAAGCTTGCCACCCAGCGCCTTGCCGATGGTTGCGAGGCTGAGCACGCGCATCAGACTCCAGCGCTTGAACCACTGCCAATAGTCGTCGCGGCTGCGCACTTTGACTTCGGGGGCGCTGTTGACGATGGTCAGGCTCTTGAGCATCTGCGGCTGATCAACGGCGAACTGAAAACCGATCATCCCGCCCATGGACAGGCCGACGTAATGCACCGGACCAAGCTGCAAATGCTCGACCAGCGCAATCAGGTCGGCACTGAAGCCGGCGATGCTGTAGCGCTCGCGGGGTTTGTCCGAACGACCGTGGCCGCGAATGTCCGGGACGATCACCCGGTATTGCGCGGCCAGTGCCGGAATCTGCATTTCCCAGTCCAGCGTGCTCGAACCGAGCCCGTGAACCAGCAGCAACGGCGTACCGTGGCCATATTCCTCGTAGTGCAGGTTGCAACCTTCATGCTCGAAATAGGCCATCGGTGAACTCCGTGTCAGGCTTGTTCAGGGGCGGCGAACGGTGCGTCCAGCGGCAAAGTGTCGAAGGTGCGCAGCAGTTCGATGAGGATCTGCGTGGCCGGGCCCAGTGGTTTGTCCTTGTTCGAATACAGATAGAAGCTCGGGTTGCGGCTGCCGCCCTGATCCAACGGTAGCAGCTTGAGCGAGCCTTCTTTCAGTTCGCGTTCGATCATGTGCCGGGGCAACCATGCAAAGCCCAGACCGCTGCTGACAAAGGTCGCGGCGGTGGCGAGGCTGCCGACGGTCCAGCGCTGTTCGGCGCCGAGCCAGCCGACATCGCGTGGCTGCTGGCGGCCGGAGTCGCGGATCACTACTTGCATCTGGGTTTCCAGGTCCTGGAAGCTCAGTTCGCGGTTGAGCCGATGAAGAGTGTGGTCAGGGTGAGCGACGGCGACAAACTCGACGTCACTCAATTCCGCACCCAGATAGCCGGGAATGCTCAGACCGGTGATGGCCAGATCAGCCACGCCTTCGAGCAAGACTTCTTCGACCCCTGACAACACCTCTTCACGCAAACGTACCCGGCAGCCACGACTCTGCGGCATGAATGCGGTCAGCGCCCGGACGATGCGTGCGCTCGGGTAGGCCGCATCGACCACCAGCCGTACTTCGGCCTCCCAGCCTTGCTCCATGTGGTGGGCGAGGTCTTCAAGTTGGCTGGCCTGTTTCACCAGTTGCCGCGAGCGGCGCAGCAGCACGCCACCGGCTTCGGTGAGCACCGCTTTGCGCCCGTCGATGCGCAGCAAAGGCACGCCGAGCTGATCCTGCATGCGGGCGACGGTGTAGCTCACCGACGATTGCGAACGGTGCAAGGCCTCGGCAGCCTGGGCGAATCCGCCGTGGTCGACCACGGCCTGCAATGTTCGCCATTGATCAAGGGTCACGCGGGGCGCTTTCATCAATAGCTCCTCTTGTCCTAAGCTGGCCGTCCCTCATGGAGACTGCCGAATGAATAGATTCTGTTGTGTGTTGCTGGCGTTGCTGCCGCTGACGGCGTTTGCTTACCCGATTGATGTGCAGAAAAATCTCAACGGGTTGAAGATCGACTACGAAACCTACGACACCGATACCGACATCGGCTCGATCAAGGTCGTCAACTACGGTGATGTCGATGCGGTCTGCAAAGCCGTGTTCAGCAACGGCCCGGAAGCACCACGCACCCGCTCACTGGAGATTCCGGCTGGCAAACATAAAAACGCCACGGCCAAATTTTCCCGCTCGATCATCAAGCTGCGTATCGAGCTGAACTGCACCCCTAAATAAAGATTGTTCCCTGTAGGAGTGAGCCTGCTCGCGATTGCGGAGTGTCAGTCAACCTGGATGTAGCTGAAACACCGCAATCGCGAGCAGGCTCATTCCTACAAAGGGATGGGTTGCATATAAACGAATTATTCGATGCTTTGCAGCAATTATTTGCGCTTTTTCATCGATACGACTCTGTTTAATCTCGACTCCATCGACTTACAACATTCTCGGATGGAGCCTACACAGCATGTCCCACGTTCTGATCATCGAAAGCAGCGCCCGTCAGCAAGACTCGGTTTCCCGCCAGTTGACCCAGACCTTCATCAAACAGTGGAAAGCTGCACACCCGGCTGATCAGATCACCGTGCGTGACCTTGCCGTCAACCCGGTGCCGCATCTGGACAGCAACCTGCTGGGCGGCTGGATGAAACCCGCCGAGCAACGCAACGCCAACGAACAATCCTCGCTGGATCGCTCCAACGAGTTGACCGACGAACTACTGGCCGCCGACGTGCTGGTGATGGCCGCGCCGATGTACAACTTCGCGATCCCGAGCACCCTCAAGGCCTGGCTTGACCATGTGCTGCGTGCCGGCGTGACGTTCAAGTACACCGAAACCGGCCCGCAAGGCCTGCTCAGCGACAAGCGTGCCTACGTGCTCACCGCTCGCGGCGGGATCTACGCTGGCGGCCCGGCGGATCACCAGGAACCGTACCTGCGTCAGGTGATGGGCTTCATTGGCATCCACGACGTGACCTTCATTCACGCCGAAGGCATGAACCTGGGCGGTGATTTCCACGAGAAGGGCCTGAATCAGGCCAACGCCAAACTGTCCCAGGTCGCTTGATATGTTAATCGCCAGATAATCACCGGATGGTCTAGTGACCTGGCGCAACCCCTTCAAGGTTCCACGCGCATCGAACCTCCCTTTGCACTTTTTGCTCCTGAGTGCTGTAGCCCGATTGAACGCATTTGCGAGATCGGGCTTTTTTTTGCCAAAAAATCCCCTGAGCAACACTGGACCCTGTGGGAGCGGGCTTGCCCGCGATTGCGGAGTGTCAGCAAACAAATATTTGTCTGGCACACCCTCATCGCGGGCAAGCCCGCTCCCACAGGGATCCAGGTTGTTGGAAGGTTCGCGGTCTAGCGTAAAACCCGCTATCGTCGCCGCCATTCGAAACAGAGGCGACCATGGGCTATCTACTTTTTGTCACGCTGATCCAGGCGTTTTCCTTCAGTCTGATCGGTGAATACCTGGCAGGTCATGTCGACAGCTACTTCGCCGTGCTGGTGCGCGTGGTGCTGGCCGGGCTGGTGTTTATCCCGCTGACCCGCTGGCGCTCGGTCGAGCCGTCGTTCATGCGCGGCATGCTGATAATCGGTGCGTTGCAGTTCGGCGTGACTTACGTCTGCCTGTACCTGAGCTTCCGTGTGCTGACGGTGCCGGAGGTGCTGCTGTTCACCATCCTCACGCCGCTGCACGTGACGTTGATCGAAGACGCATTGAACCGGCGCTTCAATCCATGGGCACTGGTCGCCGCATTGGTGGCTGTCGGTGGTGCGGCAGTGATTCGTTATGACCGGATCAATCCCGACTTCTTCATGGGCTTCCTGCTGCTGCAACTGGCCAACTTCACTTATGCCGCCGGGCAGGTGATGTACAAGCATCTGGTGGCGAAACACCCAAGCGATCTGCCGCATTACCGGCGTTTCGGTTTCTTCTACCTCGGCGCATTGGCGGTGGCATTGCCGGCGTTTCTGCTGTTCGGTAAAACCAATTTCCTGCCCGAAGCACCGCTGCAGTGGGGCGTACTGGTCTTCCTCGGTCTGGTTTCGACTGCGTTGGGCCTGTACTGGTGGAATAAAGGCGCGTGTCTGGTCAACGGCGGCACGCTGGCGGTGATGAACAATCTGCATGTGCCGGTGGGCTTGCTGCTGAATCTGCTGATCTGGAACCAGCACGAGGAACTGGGAAGGTTGTTCCTCGGCGGCATCGTGATTCTGGCGGCGGTGTGGATCAGTCGGTTGGGCGTACGGCGAGTTGCGCCAGCAGAAACTCGATAAACGCGCGGGTCTTCTGCGGCACCCGCCGCGCTGATGAATACACCGCGTTGATGCTGATCGCCGGGGCTTGCCATTCGCACAGCACCGACACCAGCCGACCTGCCGCCAGCGCCTCTTCGACGATGAAGTCCGGCAGCAGGGCGATGCCCATCCCGGCCTCGGCCGCCTGCGCCAGCAAATCCCCGTTGTTGGCGTGCAACGGCCCGGTGACGTTGACCCGTTGCATCTCTTTGCCGTTGCTCAATTGCAGGCTGACGCCACTTTGCAGATAGCCGTAGTTCAGGCATTTGTGCGTGCGCAGGTCCTGCGGTGAATGCGGAACTCCTTCACGCTCCAGATAGGCGGGGGAGGCGACCATGATTCGCGGTGCTGGCGCCAGTTGCCGGGCAATCATGGTTGAGTCGGGCATGCTCGCAATGCGGATGGTCACGTCAAAGCCTCCGCGCACCGGATCGACCTGCTGATCGCTGAGCACCAGTTGCAACTCGATGTTCGGGTGCAGCTCATGGAACAGCGGAATCAACTTGCCCAGACGCCGCAAGCCGAACGACATCGGCGCGTTCACCCGTAGCACCCCGCGTAACTCACCGATCCCGTCCCGCGCCCGCTGTTCGGCTTCGTCCAGCGCGGCAATCACTTCGCGCGCCGCTTCGAAATACTCCGCGCCGGCCTCGGTCAGATGCAAGCTGCGCGTGGTGCGATGCAGCAGTTGCACGCCGATGGCTTCTTCCAGTGCCTGAATCTGTTTGCTGACTTTCGAGCGCGGCACATCCATGGCCCGGGCTGCGGCGGCAAAGCCGTTCTCGCCAACCGTCACCACGAAGGCGCGCATGCATTCGATGCGATCCATGATTGTCCCTGTTTTAGAATCAATGATTCTCGATTTTATGGAATTGTCCCTTTATCGGCTAGCCCCTAAAGTTACATCCAAGCCGACGACAACGCCGCTGAAGGCAACGTCGACCAACCCATTGCTTACTTCGAAATCATCGACATCAAAAGGAACGCGCCATGTCTATTCGTGAACTGCTGAACCCAACCAACTCCGCTCTGATCCTGATCGACCACCAGCCACAAATGGCCTTCGGCGTGCAGTCGATTGATCGTCAGACCCTGAAGAACAACACCGTGGGCCTGGCCAAAGCGGCGAAGATCTTCAACGTGCCGACCATCTACACCTCGGTCGAAACCGAGAGCTTCAGCGGTTACATCTGGCCTGAGTTGCTGGCGGTTCACCCGGAGCAGAAGCCAATCGAGCGCACCTCGATGAACTCCTGGGAAGACAAGGCGCTGGTTGACGCAGTCAAGGCGACCGGGCGCAAAAAACTGATCATCGCTGCGCTTTGGACCGAGGTCTGCCTGACCTTCCCGGCACTCGAAGCACTGGCTGAAGGTTACGAGGTGTACATCGTCACCGACGCCTCGGGTGGTACCACCAAGGAAGCGCACGACATGTCGGTGCAACGAATGATTCAGGCGGGTGCGGTGCCGGTGACCTGGCAACAAGTGTTGCTCGAATACCAGCGTGACTGGGCGCACAAAGACACTTACGAAGCGGTGATGGAACTGGTGCTGGAACACAGCGGCGCGTACGGCATGGGCGTCGATTACGCCTACACCATGGTGCATAAGGCCCCGCAACGGCAGGCCAAGTAAACCAGAGCGACATCGCAAAATTTGTGGGAGCCAGCCTGCTGGCGATTGCAGTGGGTCAGACACATCAATGTCTGATGACACTACGCAATCGCCAGCAGGCTGGCTCCCACATTTTGATATGTGGGGTTACATCAGGTGTTTTTGTGGTTCGGGGATGTGTGCTGCGCCGAGAACTGCGGGCAGCAAACCTGAACGCAAATCCCCGCCACTCGGCTGCTGATACAGGCTCAAGCCAAACTCCGGCAGCACCGCCAGCAGATAATCGAAAATATCCCCCTGAATCCGCTCGTAATCCGCCCACGCCGTGGTGCGGGTGAAGCAGTAGATTTCCAGCGGAATACCCTGCGCTGTGGTCTGCATCTGGCGCACCATGCAGGTCATGTTCGGCTGAATCTCCGGATGACTCTTCAGATACGCCAGCGCATAAGCGCGGAAGGTGCCGATGTTGGTCATCCGCCGACGGTTGGCCGACATCGCCGCCACATTGCCCTGCGCCTCGTTCCACGCCTTGAGTTCGGCTTTCTTGCGGCCCATGTAATCGGTCAGCAGGTGCACCTGGGAGAGTTTTTCTTCTTCATCATCGCGGATAAAACGCACACCGCTGGCGTCGATGAACAGGCTGCGCTTGATCCTTCGTCCGCCGGATTGCTGCATGCCGCGCCAGTTCTTGAACGACTCGGACATCAGGCGCCAGGTCGGGATCGACACGATGGTTTTATCGAAATTCTGCACCTTGACCGTGTGCAGGGTGATATCGACCACGTCGCCGTCGGCACCGACTTGCGGCATCTCGATCCAGTCACCGACGCGCAGCATGTCGTTGCTGGTCAGTTGCACGCTGGCGACAAACGACAGCAGGGTGTCCTTGTAGACCAACAGAATCACCGCCGACATCGCACCCAGACCCGACAGCAGCAACAATGGCGAACGATCGATCAGGGTGGCGACGATGATGATCGCGCCAAACACGTACAAGACCATTTTCGCCAGTTGCACATAGCCTTTGATCGAGCGGGTGCGGGCGTGTTCGGTGCGCGCGTAGATGTCCAGCAGTGCATTGAGCAGGGCGCTGACCGAGAGCATCAGGAACAGAATGGTGAACGCCAATGCGACGTTGCCGAGGAATAATGTCGTGGTTTTGCTCAGTTCCGGCACCAGATGCAGGCCGAACTGGATTACCAGCGACGGCGTCATTTGCGCCAGACGCTGAAACACCTTGTTGTGGCGAAAATCATTCAGCCAGTGCAAGGCCGGCTGGCGACCGAGCATGCGGCTGGCATGCAGGATCAAATAACGCGCCACTCGTCCGAGTACCAGCGCGATCACCAAAAGCAGGATCAGCGCCAGGCTGGCGTGCAGGATCGGGTGCTCTTCGAGAGCCCCCCAGAGGTCTTGAGCGTTGAGCCAGAGCTGTTTGATATCCATGGGAGAAACGATTCTTCTGTAAGACGCGACGGGCGATTAGAGCATTTAAGACGCCGCGTATTACCGTTGGAGACAAATTGAGCAACAAAAAAGCCACTGATTAGCGCCGTTTGTACAAAGTAACTCGGCCTGAGCGCTCGAAACCGGTAACCTATGCAGCTGTTTTTTTGCATATCTTCGAGGTAGCACCCGTGTTTTCCGAATTCGCCCTGCACGAACGCCTGCTTAAAGCTGTGGCCGAGCTTAAATTTGTCGAGCCTACGCCTGTGCAAGCAGCGGCCATTCCGCTGGCGCTTCAGGGGCGTGACCTGCGGGTGACGGCGCAAACCGGTAGTGGCAAGACTGCCGCTTTCGTCCTGCCGATCCTTAATCGCCTGATCGGCCCGGCCAAGGTTCGCGTCAGCATCAAGACCCTGATCCTGCTGCCGACCCGCGAACTGGCCCAGCAGACCTTGAAAGAAGTTGAGCGCTTTGCGCAGTTCACCTTCATCAAGTCCGGCCTGATCACTGGCGGTGAAGACTTCAAGGTACAAGCCGCGATGTTGCGCAAAGTGCCGGACATCCTGATCGGCACCCCGGGCCGGATGATCGAGCAACTCAACGCCGGCAACCTCGACCTCAAAGAAGTCGAAGTACTGGTGCTGGACGAAGCCGACCGCATGCTCGACATGGGTTTCGCCGAAGACGTGCAGCGTCTGGTTGATGAGTGCCCGAACCGTCAGCAAACCATGCTGTTCTCCGCGACCACCGGCGGTTCCGGTCTGCGCGACATGATCGGCAAGGTGCTGAACAACCCTGAGCACTTGCAGCTCAACGCGGTCAGCCAACTGAACTCGACCACCCGTCAGCAGATCATCACGGCTGACCACAACCAGCACAAAGAACAAATCGTGAACTGGCTGCTGGCCAACGAGACCTATCAGAAAGCGATCATCTTCACTAACACCCGCGCCATGGCCGACCGTATCTACGGCCGTCTGGTGGCTCAGGAATACAAAGCGTTCGTGCTGCACGGCGAGAAAGACCAGAAGGATCGCAAACTGGCGATCGATCGTCTGAAGCAGGGCGGCGTGAAGATTCTGGTAGCTACCGACGTGGCTGCTCGCGGTCTGGACGTTGATGGTCTGGACATGGTGATCAACTTCGACATGCCACGCAGCGGTGACGAATACGTGCACCGTATCGGTCGTACCGGTCGTGCCGGTAACGACGGTCTGGCGATCTCGCTGATCTGCCACGGCGACTGGAACCTGATGTCGAGCATCGAGCGCTACCTCAAGCAGAGCTTCGAGCGTCGCACCGTCAAGGAAGTCAAAGGCACCTATGGCGGGCCGAAAAAGGTCAAGGCCTCGGGTAAAGCTGTCGGCGTGAAGAAGAAAAAGACCGACGCCAAGGGCGACAAGAAGAAAACCGCCGCCAAGACGCCGACCAAGCGCAAGAGCGCCAACCGTCCGAAACCGGATTCTCTGGTGAGCAGCGACGGCATGGCCCCGCTGAAGCGCCGCAAGCCGGCAGAGCCAGCGGCTGAGTAAGTCGTTTCAGGCGCACAAAAAAACCCGGACATTGTCCGGGTTTTTTTTCGTTCATCAGTTGCCTAACTGGCCACTGGTGTCGGCATCGAAGCGTCGTTTCGCCTGGTCGGCCGCCGGTTTCAGTTTAGCGAGCAGTGCCGCCTCGCTGTACACCTGAGCGAGCGCCAGCTCCTTGGGTGTCGGCTCGATCGGGATCAGCAGATCCTCGCCGTCGGCATGCAGCCAGATCGCTACAACGTGCAGCGCGGAAACAAACAGCACGCGCAGTTCGACGGTTTTGCCGTGCAATTGCGGCGATTGCTCCGCGAGTTTCAGCGCACCGACCGTAGCGGCCGCCATGTTCCCGTGGTTCAGCGACGAGAACTCGACATGGCCACGTACTTCGGCCAACTGCGCATCGGCAATCGTCAGGCCATCGGCAAATACCAGGTAATGCCAGTTGCCGATTCTGGCGTCTTTCAGGCCTTTGCCGTTGCTCAGGTCTTCAAGCGTCAGCGAGTAACCACGATAGGCTTCGCTCAGGCTGATCTTGCCGGCAGTCGCGTTGGCGAACTGCCGATTAACGCCAAAGCCCTGGGTTTGCAGCGCGGCTTGCAGGGCCGGACGCAAGGTTTGTACGCCGTTGGAAGGCGCCTTCGGATAAGTCAGTTGCATGATGTTGCCCTCCTAGTTTTTCGCGGTGAAGTAAGTGTGAGTCCAGTTGCCGCCGCCGTTGTACGAACCGGGGAACGAGTTCAGTGCCCGGCTCGAATAGCCGTAGATCGAGTCTGCGATCAGCACGTAGTTGCCGTTGGTGCCATAGACCGTCAGAAAGTGCGCACCACCGCCGTACCAGGCACAGCGTAAACCGACAGGACGGCCCATGCTGATCTGGTTCTGAATGGCCGACATCTGCAACGAACCCTGATTCATCCCGTTGTAACTGCGCGTGGTCTGCAGGGCGGAATCCAGATAGCCGTAGACGTTGCACGGCCCCGGTTGATTGCAGCAATTACGGTCCAGCTGGGTGCTGGCAACGCCGCACTGAGTCCAGTTTCCGGTACCGTAATAATTGCCGACCGAGGCGGAAACGGCGGCCCAGCACCAGTTGGTCTGGGTCTGTTGCTGCATGTTGAAGTTAAGGCTGGCGGCAGCCCGCGCCTCGGCTGGTGCCGCTTCGACCTCGACCAGTTGCGGGTCGAGCAGATGGCCGAGCAGACACCTTGGCAGGGTCTCGCTGGTGAATCGTGTTGCTTCAGTGGTTAACATTTTTTCAATCCTCCATGAATGAAAACAAGCGTCGTGCTTGTGAATGAAACCCTAGATACGAATATGCATTTGTGCAAATAAATAAATGCATTTGTGCATTTTCAGGATCGAAAAAACGCAGCCTGAGGCAGCTACAAACCCTTTTGGAGCTGCCGCAGGCTGCGATCTTTTGAACCTGTGATTAACCCTCGGTTTTCTTCTCGGCGGTATCCAGCTCTTTAAGACGCTGATCGATCAACTGGCACTTGTCCGGCAGATCAGCACTGGCCGTGCCCAGATCCATCTTCTGCAACTCGGCGTTGATCTCTTTGGCCTTGGTCGGATTCTGTTCCGTGAGCTTGGTGACTTCCTTGGCCAGTTGTTCACGTTTGGCGGTAGCTTCTTCCGGCGTGCAGGCCCAGACGGGCAGGGCACAGGCGAGCGTGGCGGCGAGGGTGAGCTTGAGCAGGGTTTTCATGGGGGCGGGCCTCCGTTCCGGTTAAGGCGGGTTAACCGGTTGAGGGTTCGAGGCCTGAAAAAGTTCAGCTTTGCCTCTTGTTCATCGGTGACTGACGGGTCGCGAACTTCGCTGAAAATCAGCTTTTCGGCGAAAACCTGCGTACTAGAGCGGTTGCTGAGTCAGATGTGTAACGGGTTGTTGACGTCAGAATGATGGCAATCTACCATCGCGCCATCACATTGATATCAGTGTGCGATTTCGAGGGATCGATCAGACTTTTCGCAGAAGCATTCTGCGGACGTTTTGCAACGCTTTGGACGTTCTGACCGAAGCGCGCGTATATCCCCTTTTCAAATGTTTTCACTCTACCGGCATGCCTCATCTGGCCGGGTAGGGATTGTTTTGCCTGTCGATTGCCCTGACCACATTCGCCCGTCGCAACGAGATCTTTCAACATGGACGTTCGCCATTACGCCTTCCTCGCTCAGCAGCCTTCTGCTGCCGTGAAAACCCGTGAGTCTTTCTTGGGCATGCCCAAGCGCGGGTTGGCATTTCTATTGGCCAACGTCATGTTCTGGCAACCGATGTGGGCGCAGGCCGACGGCATCGTCGTGGCCAACCCGAACACTTCGCTGGATCGAGCCGGCAACGGCGTGCCGATCATCAACATCGCCACGCCTAACGGCAGTGGGCTGTCGCACAACCAGTTCCACGACTACAACGTCACGGCGCAGGGCCTGATCCTCAACAACGGCTCGACTCAGAATTCCGCCACGCAGTTGGGCGGGCACATCATCGACAACCCGAATCTGAAGAACAGCGGTTCGGCACAGGTGATTCTCAACGAAGTCATCAGCGGCAATCCGAGCCAGTTGCGCGGTTATACCGAAGTGGCGGGGCAGTCGGCGCGGGTGATCGTGGCCAACCCTTACGGCATCACCTGCAACGGCTGCGGTTTCATTAACGCGCCACGGGTGACGCTGACTACCGGTAAACCGGTGCTCGACAACGGTCGACTGGATCGTTTCCAGGTCGATCAGGGCAGCGTCGCTATCGAAGGCGCGGGCCTTAACGCGACCAACGTTGATCGGTTCGAAATCATCACCCGCAGCGCGAAGATCAATGCGCAACTCCAGGCACAGAACCTGACTATTGTCGCCGGTCGCAACGACGTCAACGCGCAAACCCTGAATGCCACCGCCCGGGCCGATGACGGTAGCGCCAAACCGCAATTGGCCATCGACTCCTCGGCCCTCGGCGGCATGTACGCCGGGGCGATCAAACTGGTCGGCACCGAGGCGGGTGTCGGGGTCAAACTCGACGGCAAACTGATCGCCAGCGGCGGTGACATCCAGCTCGATGCCAGCGGCCAACTGAGCATGATTGATACCTCGGCGACTGGCGCGGTGAACGTCAAAGCTGCCAGTCTCGATGCACGCGGGCCGGTGTACGCCGGCACTGCGCTGAACGTGCAGACGCAGGGCAACCTGACCAACCGCCAAACCCTTGCGGCCCGCGACAGCATCAACCTCAGTGCCGGTGGGCAGATTACCAACGCTGGCGCAATCGAGGCCGGCGTCAATGCTGACGGCAGCCGCAACGCCACGGGTGATCTGAGCCTGAGCGCACAAAACCTCGACAACACTGGCAAAAGCCTGGTCGCGAGCCGCAACCTGACGGTCAATACCACGCAAACCTTGAACAACCAGGGCGGCACCCTTAGTGGGCAGGCCACCGCGATCACCGCCGGGACGCTGGATAACCGCAACACCGGCAAGGTGCTGAGCGACACCACGCTGAGCTTGAATGCCGCTCAGGTGTTGAACAATAAAGGTGTCATCAACAGCAACGCAAAGCTCACGGCCAACGTCGGCCAACTCATCAACAGCAACGGCGAACTCACCAGCCAGAGCGACATCGTGCTCAGCGTCACGTCGCTGGATAACGTCGCCGGCCTGATGATGGCCAGCCGTTTGCTCGACATCACCGCGCTCGGCGCAATCAACAACAGCAGCGGCAAGATTGGCGCAAAGCAGACCCTCGCCGTGCGAGCGCAACAACTCGACAACAGCCAGCAAGGCCAGCTGACCAGCGAAGGCACGCTGACCACCCGGGTCAGTGATCAACTGAACAACCAGAACAAAGGCCTGATCCAGGCCAACGGCGCGATGGATGTGCAAGCCACGCGTCTGGATAACCGCGCTGGCAAGATTTCCAGCCTCAGCACCCTGACCGTCAGCAGCGCCCACACCGACAATCGTGGCGGGACGATTCGTGCCGATCAGGCGGCGAAGCTGTTGATCAGTGAGCTGGACAACCGCGACAAGGGCCGACTTGAAAGCAAGACCACGCTGACCTTCGAAGGCAACAAACTGGATAACCGCAACGGCGGTCTGCTCACCTCGACGGGGCTGATGAGCCTCAAGGCCAATGAGGTGGTCAACGATGCCGGACGGATTTCCGCCAAGGGCGATATCAACGCGAACATCGGCAGCCTGAGTCAGCAGGGCGGCGAACTGGTCGCCGAAGGCAACTTGCTGCTGACCGGCAAGACGCTGGATAACCACAAGGACGGCCTCGTCGGATCGCTCAAGACCCTGACCGTCAACGTCGACCAGATCGACAACCGTGGCGGTTCACTTACCAGCCAACTGAATCTGCAGCTCAACGGTTCACGTCTGGACAACAGCGAGGGCGGCAAAGTGTTGTCCGACACCACGCTCGCGCTGAAAGTCGCGCAGATCATCAACGCCACCAACGGCCTGATTTTCAGCAAAGGCGCGAGCACCTTGAGCGGTATCGGTTTGAGCAACGTTGGCGGACGCATTGTCAGTCAGGCCAGTCTGGGACTGAGCTTCGACGAGGCCATGGACAACCAGCAGGGCCTGATCAGCAGCGAAGGCCAGATGACGCTCAACGCCGGCAGCCTCGACAATCGTCTGGGCAAACTGTCGAGCATCGAGTCGATGGCGCTCACCTCCAAAGCCGCCGTGTTGAGTCAGGGTGGCCTGATCGCTTCGCAGAAAGGCCTGACGTTCACCAGCGCCAGCCTCGACAACAGTGACAACGGCGTGATCAGCGCCAAGGCCGACTCGACCCTGACCACCGGAGAATTGAAAAACCGTCAGGGCGGCAGTCTGGCCACCGACGGCACATTGCTGCTGACCACCGCTCACCTCGATAACTCGGGCGGCAGCATCGGCAGTCAGCAGCGGCTCGATGTGTCGGTCACGTCGATGGAGCAGGATGGCGGCAAGCTTTTCAGCAACAGCGACCTGACGCTGGACATGCACAACGGTCTGCTGAACAACCAGCGCGGCAACATTCATACGCCGGGTCAATTGCTGTTGAAAAACCTCAACGAGGTGAACAACAGCGGCGGGGAAATTTCCGCCGCCAAGGCCTGGAGCATCAACGCGCAAAGCCTGAACAACGACGGCGGCAAACTGCTCAGCAACGAAAAACTCACCTTCGTTATCGACCGCGCACTGAGCAACGTCAAAGGCGTGATCGCTGCCGCCAGCCTTGAAAGTCGCAGCGACAGTTTGAACAACACCAGCGGCGAAATCCGCGTGCGGGGCGACGTCGATCTGACGGTGACCAACTCGTTCGACAACCGGGCGGGCGTGGTGATTGCCGACAATGGTCTGGTACTCAAAGCGGCGAGTCTGGATAACCGTCAGGAAGGTCTGCTGGGTTCGACCAACACGCTGAACCTGATCGTCGACCGCATCGATAACCGCACTGGCGAACTGTCGAGCAAGGCCGGTGTGAGCCTGATCGGTGCCTGGCTCGATAACAGCGACAGCGGCTACATGTTGGCCGGCGGCAATCTGGCGCTGACCGTCAATCAAATCATCAACCGCAATAAAGGCCTGCTGTCCGGCGACACCGGGCTGACCCTGACCGGGCAGAGCCTGGAAAACAGCGGCCGTCTGACCACTCAGAAAGATCTCGCGATCAACCTCGCATCGGATCTGAACAACGCTAATGGCAGCATCGTCAGCGAAGGCACCTTGGCGATCACTGCGCAGAGCCTCAACAACAACGCCGGCACTGTCTCCAGCGCCAAAGCACTCACAGTCGACACCCATGGCGCGGTCAGTAATCAGGGCGGCAAACTGCTGACCGATACCGGTTTAACTCTCAACAGCAGCGCACTGGATAACCAGCAAAGTGGTGTGATCAGCAGCAAAGGCAAACTGCGCATCACTACCGGTGAACTCAACAACAGCCAGGCGAGCATCTACGCCGACGACCAGGTCGACATCAGCGCCGGTCAGGTGACCAACAACGCTGGCAGCATAGGCGCCGGCAAGACGCTGGTGGCCAATATCCATGGCCTCGACCAGCAGGGTGGCAAGCTGTTCAGCGGCGCTAATGTGAGCGTCGATCTGAACGGCGGCGCGCTGAATAACCAGGGTGGCGGCATCATCAATGCACCGGGGCAGTTGCTGCTGAAAAACCTCGCCGACGTGAACAACCGTGGCGGCGAAATCTCCAGCGATCAGGCTTTTGAACTGATCGCCCAATCGCTGGACAACAGCGGTGGTCAACTGCTGAGCAACCAGAAACTCACGCTGAAAATCGACAACGCGCTGACCTCGATCAAAGGCAAGATCGCCGCCGCCGCTTTGCAGATTCGCGCAGCGAGTCTGGATAACAGCGGCTCCGGTGTGTTGCTCAGCGACAGCGATATCGAAGTCACCGTCGATGGCCTGCTGAACAACCAAAGCAAGGGCAGCATCAAGGCTGCGCAGCATCTGACCCTCAACAGCAACGGCCTTAACAATCAGGGCGGCACGCTGGTGGGCGTTTCCGGGGTTGCCATCGAACTGAGCAAAACTGCCGCAGACCTGAACAATCAGGACGGCCTGATCAGCAGCAAAGGCGATGTGAGCATTGCCCATCTGCGCGATCTGAATAACCAGGGCGGCGTGATCAACAGCAAAGGCGTGCTAAACATTGCTCCGCTGCATGACTTGAATAACCAGAAGGGCGAAATCTCCAGCGTCCACAGCTTCAGCCTCAACGGCAACTCGCTGGACAACCGTGGCGGCAACCTGATCAGCAACGAACAACTGAGCCTCAGCGCGACGCTGCTGCACAATCAGAGCGGTCTGGTCTCCGGCTGGAACGGCGTGACGGTCACTGGCGGCACGCTCGATAACAGCCTGGAAGGCACGGTTTCCAGTCTGCTCGGCAACACCAGCATCGACCTCAGCGGCGCGCTGATCAACCGCAGCAAAGGCGGAGTCGGCGGCAAGGGCGAGGTGAGCATCAAGGCCGCCAGTCTGGATAACAGCGGCGGCACGGTGACCAGCGGCGGCAAGCAGACCCTGACCCTGATCGGCGGCACGCTCAGCAACACCGCAGGCGGTTTGCTTGAAAGCGGTGATGCGCTGGATATCCGCGCGACAACCCTGGACAACAGCGCCGGCAGAATCACCGGCAAAAAAGCCCTGACCTTCACTGGCACCCAACTGAACAACGACGGCGGCAGCCTGGTCGGCAAGGACAGCGTCACTCTCGACCTGCTCGGCGCGCTGAGCAACGTCAACGGCGCACTCGGCAGCACCGGGCCGCTGATGATCAAACGCGCCGCCAGCGTCGATAACCGTGGCGGTCAACTGATCAGCGAAACCCTGCTGAGCCTGCTGACCCACGGAGATCTGAACAACAGTCAGGGCGGTACGATCTCGGCCAACGATAAGTTGGACCTCACTGCCGACGGCACGCTTTACAACAATGCCGACGGTCTGATCTCCAGCCGCGACGCCGCCGTGACGATCACCGCTGCCGGGCTCAACAACGCCAAAGGCGCGGTGCAAAGCATGACCGCGTTGACCGTCAACGCGGGCAACGGCGCCATCGACAACCAGGGCGGCAAGATCATCGCCCAGAACGGCGACCTGACGCTCACCGCCGCCAGCCTCGACAGCCGTGGTGGTGTGCTGTCGAGCCTCAAAGGTCTGCTGCAAACCCGACTGAGCGGCGTATTGCGCAACGGTCAGGGCGGCAAGATCGAAGGCAGTCGTCTCGACCTGCAAGCGCTGGGCGGCATTTACAGCGACGGCGGACGCATCGCCGCCAACAGCGGCAACATCCTGCTCAACGCTGGTAACAACGCGCTGGACAACAGCGGTGGCGGCATCTACGCCAAAGGCTTCGTGAAAGTCGATGCCGGCTCGATGAACAACAACGCCGGTCAGGTCAGCGGCAGCGCCATCGACCTTGGCCTCAATGGCCAACTCAGCAACCGCGGTGGCCTGATCGAAAGCGCCGGCGCTCTGGCGATCCGTGCCACCTCTCTGGATAACCAGGGCGGCAAACTGCGCGCGCTGGGCACCGCCGGCAAAACCAGTTTCCAGATCGGCAGCCAGTTCGACAACCGCAATGGCCTGGTGGAAACCGCCAACACCGACTTCACCCTCGCAGCGCCAAGCCTGCTCAACGCCGGTGGCTCGATCACCCATGTAGGAGTGGGCGAGTTCGACATCTCCACAGGCAACGTCATCAACGCTGGTGGTTCGCTGGTAACCCGTGGCGGCCTGACGCTGAACGCCGACAGCTGGACCAACAGCAGCGTGATTCAGGCGGGGCGGTTGACGGTCAACGTCGGCAACTTCGTGCAAACCGCCAGCGGACAGTTGCTGGCCTCGAATCAATTGGTCGCACGCGGTGGCAATTGGACTAACGATGGTTTGATTGCCAGTGACGGCGGTATGGACTTCCAGATCGGTGGCGCTTACGGCGGTAATGGTCGGGTGAGCAGCCTGGGCGACATGACCTTTAACGCCGCCCAACTTGGCTTGACCAGTGCTTCGAGCATCGGCAGTGGCGGGCAAGGCACGTTCAATATTGGCGGGCTGCTGAACAACGCTGGTGGTCGACTGACGTCCAATTACGGCCTTTCAATTAACGCCGGTGGCGTGAGCAACACCGGTACCTTGGGCGCTGCACAGGACCTGACGATCAGAACGGCGAGTCTGGTGAATAGCCGCGGGCTGATCTTCAGCGGCGGCAACATGAACCTGCTGGTCAATGACTTCACCAACCAGACTGGCGACGTTTACAGCATTGGCAATTTGACGATTGCCGGGCAAAACGGCGGACGTGCCAACAGCGTCAACAACCTTGCGGCGTCGATCAATGTTGACGGCGATTTTTCGCTGTCGGCCAATAGTTTCAATAACAAGACTGAAGGGGTACTGGGGCAAGACAAACTTATTTCCGGTGATATCACCTATGAGTGTATTGGCCGCGAATGCAAGTGGATCGATTACTACATTGAAGAACACTATGAGTCCGAATCGATCATCAACGGAGAACAGGCTGTTGTATCCGTTGGCGGGAATGTAAACGCAACCGTCGGCAACTTTTCCAACTTCGCCTCATTATTCTCTGCTGGAAAAAATATCAAACTTGATGTGATATCGTTTGATAACACGGGACTGGAGTCTGGAAGCTACACTAAGACGCTTATCTATACTGCCAAGAAACGAGACTTTGAAGGGCTGGTTGATGAAGCCACGGGGCCGATTACCGCTTACGCTCGGAAGAACTCCAAATATGAGCATGAGTATTCGTTCTACACCTGCGGCGGGCAGGATTGGCAGGGATGCTGGCAGGCTCCCATACCACGCGCCGACCAGACTAAAGCAACCCTGAACCCTTATTTCGGTCAAGGGCCTGACGTTCCCGTACCCGCAACATTGCTGGGTTATTCCCCCAAACCTGGGGGCGGTATCACCTTCACAAGCAACGGCGGAGCGTCTGCGATCATCCAGGCCGGGCAATCCGTGGAAGTCAATGCTAAAACGACTATCAAAAACGGTACCTTACAGGCATACACAAACTTCGCCCCCGTAGCAAAGAATTCTCCGCAAACAGGAGTCAATGCCGGAGCGACTATTCCTGTCATCCGCATCAACGCTCAACTACCGCCAGACTTGGCCCAACAACAGGTCAACCCGCTGGCCTTGCCGGGCTTCAGTCTGCCGACCGGCGACAACGGTTTGTTCCGCCTCAGTCGCAAGGACGGCAGCGAACAAACGATCGTAGCCGGCAGGGACTGGACGATCGGTACAGTTGCCGCTACCTCGGCGCAGCGCTCTGACGGCATGCCGGTCAGGAAAGCCTCTGAGTTACAGTTCGACAACAACGATCCGGTTTCGGTAAAAAATCGTGAGCTGGCATTGGCGGGTCGCCCGTCGCTGAATCTCAACGACAAGACCGCCGCCATCAACGTCAATGCTGCCGCTGGCGACGGACCAGTCGGGGTGTTGATGCCCAATCGTGGCAACGTTTCGTTTGAAGTGCCGCGTGTCCAGGGCTTGCCCGACACTAGCGTGCGTTCTAATCCGCACAAATACCTGATCGAAACCAACCCTGCACTGACTAATCTCAAGCAGTTCATGAGTTCGGACTATCTGCTGGGCAAGCTCGGCTACGACCTCGACACCAGCGCCAAGCGCCTGGGCGATGGCTTGTTTGAACAACGCATGGTGCAGCAGGCCGTGGTGGCTCGCACCGGTCAACGATTCATCGACGGCCAGACCTCTGACGAAGCGATGTTCAAGTACCTGATGAACAACGCCGTCGCCAGCAAGGATCAGCTCAACCTGTCGATGGGCGTAACCCTCACTGCACAACAAGTCGCTGCGCTGACCCATGACATCGTCTGGCTCGAAGAGCATGAAGTGAATGGCGAAAAAGTGCTGGTGCCGGTCTTGTACCTGGCGCAAGCGAACAATCGGTTGGCACCTAACGGTGCGCTGATCCAGGGTGGAGACGTGACCCTGATCGCCGGCGGTAACCTCGATAATGCGGGGACGTTACGCGCCTCCAACAACCTGTCGGCCGAAGCTGGCAACAACCTCACCAACACTGGTCTTATCGAAGCCGGCGAGCGCCTGACGCTCAAGGCCGGGAATGACATCATCAACAAATCCGGCGGCATTATCTCCGGCAAGGATGTCAGTCTGACCGCCACTAATGGCGATGTGATCAACCAACGAGACGTGAACAGTGTCGATGTCAGCCGCGGTGGAAATGTGTTCCACCGTGACTACCTGGACAACGCCGCACGGATCGAAGCGGCTAACGACCTGACGATCGAGTCCGGCCAAGACATCAACAACATCGGCGGCGTGCTGCAAAGCGGCCGGGACATGACGCTCGACGCTGATCGTGATGTGAATATCACTTCGGTGCAGAACCGCAGCACCGATGCGCGGGGTGGCAGTTACCTCAACCAGACGATTACCCAGCACGGCGCTGAAGTGACGTCCGGGCGGGACCTGTCGATCAGCGCTGATCGTGACGTGGCGATTGTTGCCAGTCGACTGGATGCCAAGCGCGATCTCAGCGTCGATTCAGGTCATGACATCGTGATCACTTCGGCTGCCGACGAGAGTGATTACGTCTCGCGCAGCAAGAAGCGCGCGAATGAAACCCATAGCATCACGCAACAGTCGTCGGTGCTGAGCGCCGGTCGCGACATTGCCCTGAATGCGGGTAACGATTTGGGCATCATCGCCAGCCGCATCAAGGCTACTGAGGATGTCAGCCTCGATGCGGTCCAGGACATCACTGTTGCCTCGGCAAAGGACGAGAGTTCGTCCTATTACTACAAAAAGAAAGAGGGCTCCTTCGGGCGCAGCAAAACTACCACGACAGAAAGTTATGAGAGCGAGAACGTCGCTTCCGTGATTGAAGCCGGGCGCGATCTGACCGTCAACTCCTCCAAGGACGAAGATGGCGCCGTGAGTCTGGATGGCGGGCGCAATGTCACCATCATCGGTAGTCAATTGAACGCCGGCAAAGACCTCGTCGTCGGTGCGACCAACGATGTGGCTGTGCTTTCCGCTACAGAAGAATCCGGCTCTTACACCAAGAAAACCAAGACTGGTACTTTCGGCCTGTCGAAAAGTGGCAGCAGCCACTTACAGACTGCTGTTACTCAAATCGGTAGCCAGTTGAACGCCGGGCATGATGCCGTGGTACTGGCAGGACGCGATGTTCGTCTGAACGCCAGTGAAGTCAACGCTGACAATGATGCTGAACTACATGCGGGTCTCGTGGACAAGGAGGGTGATATCACCCTGTCGTCTGCGGATGACCAAGCGTACAGCCGAGCCGAGGAATACAAGAAAAAACTGGGTATGTCGCTCAAGGACACCATTGGTGTCTTTGCCGGTACTCCGGGGCTGGGAGCCGATATCACCGTCGGTGCCTCGCACAATGGCGGACGTGAAGTCGTTAGTTCCAATAGCATTGGCAGCCAGGTCAATGCCGGGCACGATGCGATTCTCAATGCATCTCGCGACATCAACGTCATTGGCAGTGGAATCAGTGCCGATAACAGCGTTTCGCTCGATGCCGGCCGCGATGTCAACGTGGTTGCCTCGATCGATCAGCAGCGCAGCAATACTTGGGAGACGGACAAAAGCGTCGGGATCAAACAGACCATCGACAGCAATGCCTTCACCACGTTCGTCGGCAGCGAAACCCTTCAGCATGGCGTCAACAACAAGGGCTACACCGCAGCGGGCAGCTCCATCGATGCGGGGATGAACATCAATGTAAACGCCGGTCGCGACATCAACCAGCAAGGTTCCGATCTGACCGCCGAGAACAACATCCGGCTCAAGGCTGATCGCGACATCAACATCGATGCCAAGGAAGAGGCCAGCGAAGTCACCATCCGTGACAGCATCAAGCGCAACGGTATCACCGTGACCACGGCCTACAACATTGGCAACACCATGGATGGTCTCAAAGGCACTGGCAAAGGTGAGGATGGGGTCAGCAAAGGCTCAAGCGTACTGAAGTCGGTTGATACTCTGGATCAGTTCTTCAGTGGACCCAAATTTGACGGACATATCGGTGGCTCAAGCGTCAGTTCAAGCCAGACTCAGACGTCGGTCACTCAACGTCCGTCGACACTTTCTGCAGGCAATGACATCTCGCTGGACGCTGGCAACAACGTCAATGTCAGCGGTAGCCAGTTCAATGCCGGCCGTGACATCAATGTCAAAGGCAAGGACATCACCTTTGACGTTGCGCATGGCTCGCAAAGCAGTGACGGGCATTCGACCCAAAGCAAGGGTGGTGTCAAAGGTGGCACCACTGGCGGCTTCAAACTGGGCGTGGGTGTCAGCAATGCCGGCACCGTAGACCAATCGACTCAGGGCACCTCGACGGCAACTCAGTTGAACGCCGGTGGCAGCATCAACCTTGACGCGGAAAACGATCTGACCCTGATCGGCACCCGGGCCACAGCTGTACGCGATATTTCCCTCAAGGCTGGCAACGATCTGAACATTCTTTCGGCGCAGAACGCCTATGAGAGTTCGCACGATCGGCGTAGCTGGGGTGCGGAGGGCGGCATCATCGCCGGCAAGGACGGCTTCGGTGTTTATGGTTCGGCGAATATGGGCATCGGCGATCTCAACCGTGAGGGCGTCAAGCAGCAAGAAGCCTATCTGTATGCCGGCAACAAACTGGGCTTCGAAAGCGGTCGCGATACCAATATCGCTGGCGCGACTTTGCGTGGCGACGAAGTCATCGGTGATGTCGGTCGCAACCTGACCGTGACCTCTGTGCCGAACACCGGCAAGGTCGAAGGCAAGGAGTTCGACGCCAGCCTGACGGTCGCGGTGAGCTTCGGTGCAACGGTCAGCGGCTCGCTGGGTTATGGCGAGACCAACGGCAAAACCAACTGGGTCGACAACCAGACCGTTATCAGCGGCAAAAGCAATGTCGACATCCGTACCGAAAACCATACGCAACTCGATGGCTCGGTGATCAGCGCCGACAACGGCAACCTGAAACTCGACACCGATACCCTCGGCTACCGCAACATTACCGGCAAGGATAACGAGCACGGTTATTACCTCAATGTCAGCGGCAGCTATGGCGGAGGCGGTGGCGCCCAGGCCGACAAACCGAACAAGGGCATGGAAGGCGAGAGCAAAAACAGCTGGGCCGTGGAGGGCTACAAGTACGACAAGGATCGTCAGCAGACACTGAATGCCACCGTGGGTGAAGGTCAGATTGTCGTGCGTAACGACAAGGTCACCGGCCAGGATTCCACGGCGGGTCTTAATCGTGATGTGAACAAGTCCTATGAGATCACCAAGGATGAGGAGCATCGCACGACGTTGTATGCGAGCAGTTCTTCCATTGATGCCGTCAGCCATCCGTTAGAGACGCTGGACCGTTGGGGCGAAAGCATTACCAACTTCAAAAAGAACATGCTCAACCAGGCTTTGGCCGGTGCCAGCTTTCTGCAAAATCTGAAACTGGCAATCAATGCTCAGCTAGTTGATATCAGTGAGGTGTCTCCTTCGCTTCGCAAAGAGCTTGGTGATGAGCAGGCATTGGCCGTCACAAAGAACTTTGTTCGACAGGGAAAAGATCCTTCGGATATGGATTCCCTTGACCCCAAAGTGCTTGCTGGACTCAAGCGATTTGCCGATCTGGCAGCCGACTACGATAAGGAAATGGCGAAGGAGGTTGATCAGGGCAACATCATCATGGACCCCAAGAACGACGGTAGTGGGGGAACGAACGTCTTCTATCTCGATACGACCACAGTGAACGAGAAGGTCATTCCCATGGGGCAGGCGGCCCTTTCCGAGCTGGGTGACCTGCTCGTGGTGGCCAATTCATTGCCGGCTGATAAACGTGATCAGCTCAAAACCGTTGCCATTGCAGCTCAAGCTGTAATGGGACCCATGAAATTCATGGTGAGCTTTACTGCAAACGCTCTGATTAATGCTGCAGCAGGTAAGGAAGTTGAAGAGTTAAAAGATGGCGCAGCGATTAAATTGGCAGCTTTCTTTACCGGTAAATCAGAGGAAAGCCTGAGGAAGAGCAACGAGCTTGCAAAGGGTGAGCATGAGAATGGCAACACCGTCAAGTATCCTCTGGAAGGTGATAACTATGTCGTTGCTTCGCGTTTCCTTATCGATGCGGCGTTGGGTGAGTTTAAGTCACTTGGTGTAAAAGTGGGCGGGCGAGTGCTCACGATGACGAACAAAGGACCGACGGGCGGAGGTTCGCCTCATACTCCGTCTGTATTGACCCCCCCGCGAAATGCCGCGAATCTGATTGGAGGCCCCTTGGAGCATGCCACACAAGTCAGCGGTAGATTCAGCCTGTTGGGGCCTAAGGGGGCGACTCTGTATCGTGCTGATAATCGAGGAAATATCACCAGTTATGCGGTATACGATTCGCAAGGCATGATCATCAAACGCGTGGATGTCACGGGTGCCGCTCACGCAGGTGTACCAACGCCTCATGTCATTGAGTATGGTAGAAATACCCTCCCTGATGGATCAGTCAGAGTTCAGTCACCATCCACCAAAGCGCCTCCAAGAAGCGTCAATCCGGAAGAAATACCATGAATGGGATCTACTCAATTCCCCCTGTTACGGACGCCGTAAACTACGAGACCTGGAAAAAACAGTGGACTGAACAAGAGGGGCTGGATGTTTTTTCATATATCAGTGATCAATGTCATCCTGAGCAAATGTTGTTATTTTCGAAGGTGTTTTTCCCAGACTTTTTGACGGTTGGGGGGGGGGTTTTTCTGGAGCGAAATTTTGCTTTTGAAACATTCTCTGCGCGAATGGCTGAGATGAATGATGTTCGCGAAGTAGAGCGGATCATTAATAATGTGCATGTTTATGATCTTTTTGATCAGTGCGCAGATAATGTGTCGGACAGCGTTTTTTTTCAGCTGTGCAATGTAATTGCATTCTCTTGGAGAATGGTGCTGAAAGAGAAATTTCCCGGCCAGAAATTCTCTGTGGAAGTCTCGAATTCAGAAAGTGACTACGGCCCCGTCATTACGTTTTTTCAGGTGGGTGAGTAACTCGCTCATAAGGAAGCTATCAAGGGACAGGCCACGTTTAAATAAACGTGGTCTGTCTCCCAGTTCTCCATGTCGGTACGTACGATAAAGATTTGAATTGGGTGAAGGATTAAATAATGAGCTTTGATATCTTGCTGGAAAAAGAGCCTTCCGAGCACTTTGGAACCCAGGCTTTACGTGGATTGATACGACTGGGTGAGGAAGAGGAAAGCTTCTTTGCTCCGATCTCTTTCTGGGGCAGGCAGGAATACTTGAATAGCTGGTGCTCATCGCTTTGTCTCGGTCTCGAAAGAAGATAGCATTCTGTATTAGTCACTTCAATGCTTGATCCAGAGTCCGCAAATTTCCTGATGGTCTGGGTTTTGTATTTTGTTGGAGAGTCTGTTCACATTCAGAATAGTGTGGTTTTTCTAGACGACGTTGTTCCTGGGTTTAATGTGGACGATGTCAATACTTACGTCGGTCCGCGCGAGGTGGTTAACGAAGATGGAGACAAGATTTCCGAATGGGTCGTACCTCTATCGGAAGTGCACAGTTTCAAAGAAAAATTGAAGAAGGAAGTCGATACTTAAGCGACTAAACGGTCGCTCCGCTAAGCGTAATATGGGGGATGAGGTTGAAGGTTGAGTACAGGCAAACGCCGTCAAGCGCGGTGTCAAACTGCGTGCCGCCTACCGCGCTAAGCCTTTTTCCCCAATCAAAATCAAAAGATCGCAGCCTTCGGCAGCTCCTACAGGGATACGTGCCCACTCTGCAGGACCTGCCGAAGGCTGCGATCTTTTGCTTTTTACTTCGGATAAAGCGGCGGCAACCCACTTTCACCCACCGGATCCTGCACCCGTTCCGCCGCCGGAATCGTGCGGATCGCCCGCCACAAACCCTCACCCTGCCAAGGGAGGGTAAATGGGGACAGACCACGTTTAAAAGTGTGGTCTGTCCCCGGGTTTCTATCCGCGTTTTACACGAAAAGTTTTATGGGTCAATAATATGTATAAAAAATTTGATGAGCTGATTGGTCGGTTTGCGACAGATGAGTTTCCAATCGATTATTGGTCCGATGTCGCAATTGTTGAAGCTTCAGATATGTTGGATAATTTTTCCGATGATGACTGGTCGACTCTTTTGTCGTCTGTAAGAGATAAGAGCGAATACTGGGTTTTACGCATGTGTGAATCAATGGGGGTCGCTGCTGAAGAGCGAGCGCTTTACGTGATACTTGAGGTTATGTCTCGCGAAAGAGAAGAGGTGACGTGTGCGGCGTTGGACGCTATTAGGTCTATGGTTAGCCTCGGCTTGGATGTGTCAAAGTATTCAGGTCCGATTAACGCTACTATTGAAAGTGCGAAAATGACGAAAAGTAATGTGGAGCTATTGTCTGTGCTGAATTTGGAAAAGATGCTTTTGAAGAGGTGATTTTTTTGGTGCGATTTGAGAAGGTATAAAGTTGTTCGGAGACTATTGTCAGTTGGTTAAAGGCCAGTTGTTATCGGTTACGGTGTTAGAGGAAGGGGTAAATGGGGACAGACCACGTTTAGAAGGTACTGCGAAAACGTAGTCTGTCCCCGTTTTATGCCCGTTTTACCCTTCAGATGGATATCGAGGACATCCGGAAAAATTTTGGTAGTAAATATGATGAAGGTATTAAATAAATGTTGGAGTATGCCTCCAAACTAGATCCCAACGATTTCAGGAGGTAGTGCGGGTGGACTTTTCATTCTCGATGTTCGGGGCAGTAGGGCGTTTGAATGGAACTTTGACTAGAGATCAGGTGCGCAGCCTGTTGGGCAACGATTTCAGGGACTTCACGAAAACGACATTTTCCTTGAATACTACCGATGCGTTCAGACTCCACGACTTGCATGTTTTCTACGACGAGCGGGATATTGTGAAAGGTGTGGAGTTTTTCGAGAGAAGTACAGTGTCCTGGCAAGAACACAAGCTGGTGGGCGAAAAGCTTTCCACCTTGCTGGATTTATTTCGTCGCAACGGTGAGCATCCTGATCTGAACGAAGACGGGTTTGACGTTGCAAAATTCGGCATGAGATTTTACGTTCCCGACCTTGATGATGGTGAGGATGCATTGATAACAACTTTGTATATCGTCCTGCGTTCGGAGAGTTAATCCTACGGTTCTGTATGAGCGCCCCTCCTGTGAGGGATACATGTCCAGCGTAAATGGGGACAGACCACGTTTAGAAGGTACCGCGAAAACGTAGTCTGTCCCCGTTTTATACCCTGACGTCGGTGGGCATGCCCAGGCGTGTAGCCAGGGCGGCACTTGCGATGGTTATAATCTCTTTCCGCAAGACAGCAACTTCAACAATTCGGCTTACAAGGTGTTCTATGAAAATAGAATCAAGGAAGCACTTGAAGATCCTTCCAAAACGGTCGGCCTCACGAGAATAAAGTTCAAACGTGAAGAGCCAGGATCTTCTCGGCCTGATTCGTTGCAAGTGTTTTACACGATTGATGGCAAGACCAAGTCTGTAGTGTTTGAGAACGAAGCCCGAAAAATACCGGAGATAATCGAGTGATTACAGATGATCTAGAAATCGTCAAAAAAATTTTTCAGATGGTCCACGAGGGTATTGTTCACGGATACGACGCCTTCCGTTACGAGATAGAGATGGGTGAAGGGTTCATGGAGGCCGAACTGACAGTCGAAAAAGACGGAGTTGAGGTAACGGACGCTGAAATCGATTTCGATGTCTCCGACGTGTATTTTTTGGCAAAAGATTTAAAGGCGAATGCCGTGCAGCGTGGCGAGCCCTGGAAATCTTTTGTCATGTCTTATCGCGACGGTGAGCAAGTGAAGACCAAATTCAATTATTGATTAACCCAAGTCTTTTCAAAAGCGTGACCTTATGTCCGGGAAAACGGACGGCACTCGCCGTCCGTTTTTTCGCATTTGAACTACTTCGTTGCCTGCGCTTCGTGGCAGCAACTCGAAGCGTTTCCCCCTTCATACCGATCATGATGCCGCACCCACTCCATGATCTCCTCCTCATTCCTGCCTTTGGGCGTGAGGTCGAGATAGTTGTAGGTACCGACCAGCATGTCCAGACCACGGGCATAGGTTGAGTAGGTGTGGAAAATATCGCCCTTTGCATTGCGATAAAGCACGCTCAGCCCAGGCATTTCTTCCTCGGCACTGTCAGTCTTTTCGTAGTTGTATGTAGCCTTTCCAGCAGCGACATCTTCAGCCCGCGCGCAAACGCCAAAGTCATAGTTGAAATCGCAACCTTCTGACGACACCCAGTCAAACTTCCAACCCATCCGCCGTTTAAACGCTTGAAACTCGCTGAACGGTGCGTGGGAAACCGCGACCACGGCAATGTCGTGATGCGGCAAATGCAGAAGCCTCACGTCGAGGCGGTGGTAAAAGTCGAGACTGCCAAGTCCGTCAAAGGCAGTCATGAATATGAACTGCTCAACAATCCTGCTGCCAGAAGCCCCAACACCCGTTATGAGCTGGATAATGGCAATACCTTTACGACCAATGGCAAAGGTATGGTGTAAGAGCTGACGTTCACCCCGACCAAAGAGAAGGTGCCTAGGGACTCAAGGCAGACGGCGGCGGGTAAAGAAGGGCGGGATAGCGACGTGGGCGGGCATGCTCAGGGGTGCAGCCAGGGCGGGACCTGCGATCAGTACAATCTCTTCCCACAGGACAAGAACTTCAACAATTCGGCCTACAAAGTGTTCTATGAAAACAGAGTTAGAGAGGCGCTGGACGATCCATCAAAAACAGTTGGTGTAACGACCGTCAGGTTCGTGCGTGAAGACCCAGGGTCAGTCCGTCCTGACGCGATGAGAGTTACTTACATAATTGATGGGAAGGCTAAAACTGTACTCTTTAAAAACGAGCCCCATCAAATTCCGGAGGTTATATAGTGATTACTGAAGATATAAAAATCGTCCAGGAAATCTTCCAGGAAGTCGAAGCCGGTATCGTCCATGGCTACGATGCATTCAGCTACGGTGTGGAGTTGGGTGAGGGATACAGTGAGACGGAGCTGGGTGTTGAGAAGGACGGAGTGGAGGACTGGAACGTCGAGACCGATATGAACGACGCGAAAATTCTGCGTCTTGTAGGCGAATTACAGGCCAACGCAGACAAGCGTGGAGAACCATGGAAGTCATTTGTCATGTCTTATCGCGAAGGCGAGCAAGTGAAAACGAAATTCCAGTATTGATTCACCCAGTCTTTTCAAAAACGTGACCTTATGTCCGGAACAACGGACGGCACTCGCCGTCCGTTTTTTCGCATTTGAACTACTTCGTTGCCTGTGCTTCGTGGCAGCAACTCGAAGCGTTTCCCCCGTCATACCGATCATGATGCCGCACCCACTCCATGATCTCGTCCTCATTTCTGCCCTTGGGCGTGAGGTCGAGATAGTTGTAGGCACCGACCAGCATGTCCAGACCGCGAGCGTAAGTTGAGTAGGTGTGGAAGATGTCGCCCTTTGCATCACGATAAAACACGCTCAGCCCAGGCATTTCTTCCTCGGCACTGTCGGTCTTTTCGTAGTTGTACGTAGCCTTTCCAGCAGCGACATCTTCAGCCCGGGCGCAAACGCCAAAGTCATAGTTGAAATCGCAACCTTCTGACGACACCCAGTCGAACTTCCAGCCCATCCGTCGTTTAAACGCTTGAAACTCGCTGAACGGCGCATGCGAAACCGCAACCACGGCAATATCGTGATGCGCCAGATGCAGATTGGCGCCATCAATGTGGTCGCTGAGGAACGAGCAGCCCGGGCAACCTTCTTCCCAATCCTTGGCAAACATGAAGTGATAAACGATGAGCTGACTGTTTTTGCCAAACATGTCAGCCAGCCTCAGTTCGCCATTCGGTCCCTGGAAGTGGTAGTCCTTGTCGATCCTGACCCAGGGGAGTGCACGGCGTTCGGCACTCAGGCGATCACGCTCCTTGGTGAAGGCTTTCTCATGAAGCAGATGCTGTTTGCGGGCCGCGAGCCACTCTTCGCGCGATACCACCGGATGATTCTCAACGTTCATGATGATTTCTCCTGCGGGTTGAAACCGTCTGTTTCAGACTAGTCGTTTAACCCGCAGGCAAATCGACAGACCGCCGGTCGGTCGGCGCGGGAAATGCGGCTGAACGGCTTCGGCCCACTCCGGTCACAACCTATGAACGCGCCATTAATCACGCGCACCGGAGGTTGAATCAGGATGACGACTTATAACTGGGATTTGATTGAACGCTTGCTGCATGAAGTGCAGAACAGTGCGGGCCACAGCTTCGCCCCGCGCGCTTATGCCGAGGATTATGCGGCGCAGAAAGCCAGCGCCGGAGAGCCGATCGAGAATCTGGATCACCTGAAAACGCTGGCCTGCGAATATGAAAGGCTGCTGCTTTTGCGCGGGTATATCGAGCCGCGTCCGGATGAGGAGGGCAGCACCGGCAACAATTTTATTCTGACCCTGCGTGGTGCGAGCTTGCTGAGCCTGATCGACAGCAGCATTCCCGGCAATGATCATCCGCGTCAGGTATTGGATGAGCAGGAAGATGCGCTGAGTGAGGCTACGTTTGATGAAGTGGCTTCCAAGGCGCAAATCGCCTGAGTTTCTACATGTAGGAGTGAGCCTGCTCGCGATTGCGGTTTTTCAGTGACATCAATGCTGACTGACACACTGCGATCGCGAGCAGGCTCACTCCTACAATGGATCTGTGTTTTTTTCAGGGTTTTTGTGCGGCCTTAAGGCATTTGAGGTCGTTGAAATCTTTGCGTACCCCTTCGATTTTCTTCAACAGCCGCTGCCGCTGTTGCGGTGTGCTTTGCGCCATCAGATCAACCGCCAGCGAACGCGCTTGCGCCTCGGTGTTGGCGTAGGCCACGCGGTAATCCTCTGTCCATAAACTCTCGCGATTGACCAGAAGCGTCTCAATCCTTTGTGGGAATTCTGGGCTGTTGCGTTGCGCGACTGCAGCGCTGAATTGCTGCTGCCAGTGCGCACGGTTAGCGATCCACTGGGTGTTCTGATCGCCCAACGCCGTTGACCAAGCCATCACTCGTTGTTCCTGAGTAGCGCTTAGCGGCCCGAGCCAGTCATTAAGGCGTTTATCCATGCGTGCACCGCGCTCGGCGATCTGCTGGGCAAGCGGTGGTTTCAAATATTCCTTCTGGCGTTTAAGCAGATCTTTGGCGAAGGCGTCATTCATCTCGGCGACTTGTTGGTCATCCAGCCCCTGCAACAACTCGATGGCCGACGGGGTGATTTCCCTGGCGGTTTCGGTAATTGCCTTCTTGGCCTCGGCGGTGCGCGCCTGGAGTGCGGCGTCGGTGACCTGATTGGTTTCGACCATGGTCTGCAAGCGGTCAAGCCAGTCGAGATAGCCCGGCAACTGCGTGGTGCAGTGCCAGGTCAGGTGTTCCTTGAGACGTTCGTTGAACCAGCCTTTTTGCTCGCCGGTCATGTCCAGATAGTCGCTGAGCGTCCAGGGAATGATCACGTCGAGGTTGCGGTAGGCGAGGCCCACGCGGCTGCAAGCGCCGAGGGCGAGGGTGAAAACCAGCAGGGTGGTAATCTGTTTGAACCCGCGAGACATGGGCGAATCCTTGCGTGAGCCTGGCTTCGGAATCTGATTCTTATGTGAGCGCAGGATGGGCCCGGCAGTTCAGACAATCAATAGAACGCGCGTTCGGCCTTGAGTGTGACAAGTCCGTCGCATTGGCTGTTGCGCCCGGAGTAGGCCGAGCAATCGCTGCCGCTCAGATTTGAGTCGCTGTAGATCAGATCGAGGTCGATGCCCATGAACGGCCGGGAAAGCTTTACCGACCAATCGTTGAAACTGCTGACGTAACCGCCGTCCACCGAAACCGGTGAGTTCAACTGATGGGTGGTGTATTTCATGCTGATCCCGATGCCGAACGGCTGATTGCCGCCAAGGTCGGCGAAGAGCGTGCTGTTCTGTTTATCCGGGTCGTTGCTGAAGGCGGCACCGAAACGGCTGCCGAGCAGGGACAGACCACCAAACAGTTCCTGGCTGTCGAGTGTTTCCACTTTGGGATAGCTGTAGTGGATCATGCCGATTTCGTAGCCGAGGTTTTGATCGAAGGGTTGTTTAAAGCCTGCGTAGGAATCGATTTCGAGGTTTTTGCCCGGTGTGATGCCCATGCTCGGTGCGTACTGACCGACATAAAGACCGCTGTCGTGGCTGAGATCGAGGCCGCCGTGAAAGGAGCCGACCGCCGATGGCTTCACCAGACCCTGAGCCATGCTGCGGCTGGGCGTGGTGCCGAGTTTGAGGTCGAAGTCACCGAGTTCGCGTTGAAAAACCTGCGCGTGCGCGGCCGAACAAGCCATCAGGCCCGCGAGCAATAAACAGGAAGGTTTGAGCATGCGTCACTCCATGAACAGCGAGGGCAAACCTGCCAGCCTGCTGAAACGCTTGATCTAGACGCGTGCAAGGATACCGGCGAATGATCGGCATTGATGGCCGTTCGTCGATTTCTAAAGAATGATTGTTTATTTGTTTAAAACGAGGAGGGTGTTGCGCGGGTGCCAGTCCAGGCGCTTCGAAGCTCAAAGCGCCTCAGGACGGGTGTATAACCGGTATTACTTTTTGCCCAGGCTGATCTGCTTGGACGGGCCGAACGTCTGGCCGCTGACGCCTTTGGCAATTTGCTGGATCTCGCCGCCGGACTTGAGGAACGCTGCGATCTGATCGTTGATCGATTCGCTGGTTTCAACGGCTGGAGCTGGCTTTGCTTTGCTGGTGGATGCTTTTACACGCATGGCGGCCATTAACCTGTAGAAAAGTAACTCGGCCAGGCATCGTACAGGAAATACTTGACAATTGCTTGGTAAATATCCCCGGGAATAACCCAGTGCGCCAGTGTATTAATCTCGATTGAATACTCGAAACAGGTCGCTAACTCACTGTTTTAAATAACAACATTTATGCAGGTTGGCGAAATTCGTACCACTGGAAATTGCCCGGCAGGACGTGTTGCGGTCTGACGAGCGGCTGCCGAGCGGCGCGCAGATCAGCAAACCCGAGGCTTCGCGCAGAATTTCTCGCGTTGGCGTCGCTCGCGGCGAACGGGGCCGGCAAAAACGGGTAGAATGCCGCCCACGCAATGAGGGTATTGGAAATGGCTTTAGTCGGGCGCTACAACAGTTTGCAAGTGGTTAAACACACTAACTTCGGTTTATATCTGGACGGCGGTGCGGACGGCGAAATTCTGCTGCCCAATCGTTATATCCCCAAAGATATTCCAAGCGAAGATGAAGACTGGCTCAATGTTTTTGTTTATCTGGACAGCGAAGATAAACTTCTCGCCACCACTGAAAAGCCAAAAGTTCAGGTCGGTGAATTTGCCAGTTTGAAAGTTGTTGAAGTCAACAGCATCGGTGTGTTCCTCGATTGGGGGCTGCCGAAAGATCTGTTGCTGCCGTACTCCGAAGAAAAGCGTCAGATGACTGCCGGTGAATATTGCGTGGTGCATGTCTATCTCGACAAACACACCCGCCGCATCACCGCCACTGCGCGTCTGGATCGCTATCTCGACAAGACTCCGGCTACCTACAGCGCGGGTCAGGAAGTTGATCTGCTGGTTGCCGAAGCCACCGATATGGGCTTCAAGGCGATCATCAACAACAAGCATTGGGGCCTGATTCACAAGAACGAAATCTTCAAATTCATGCGTGCCGGCATGCAGGAGAAGGGCTTCATCAAGGAAGTGCGCGCCGACGGCAAGGTCAGCCTGAGCCTGCAACCGGTAGGACAGGAAGCGGCCAGCAGCCTGAGCTCGAAAATCCTCTCCAAGCTGCGTGACAACAACGGCACTTTGCCGGTCAGCGACAAGAGCGATCCGGCGCTGATCAGCAGCCTGTTTGGCGTCAGCAAGGGCAACTTCAAGAAGGCCATCGGTTCGCTGTACAAGGACGGCAAGATCGTCATTCACGCGGATCGCATTGAACTAAGCTGAGTCTTGCGTGGCCCATGTTGCATGGGCACACAAGAGGTCGGGCAAATGAAAAAAGCGCTGATAGCCTACGTCGCCACGCTGGTGATGTTTCTTTTGCTCGACGGGCTCTGGCTCGGGGTGCTGATGGCGCCCACTTATCGCGAACTGCTCGGTTCGTTGATGCTCGAAAAACCGTTGCTGGTTCCGGCAGCGGTTTTTTATTGCCTGTACGTTTTTGGCTGTGTGGTGTTTGTGGTGTTGCCGGCCATGAGTTGGCAGCGGGCGGCGAAAATGGGCGCGCTGTTGGGGCTGGTGGCGTATGGCACGTATGACCTGACCAACTGGGCGACGTTGCGTGGCTGGTCGGTGCAGGTGACGTTGATGGATTGGGCTTGGGGGACGTTTGCCACGGCGGTGGCGTGTACCGTCGGGTTTTGTGTGGCTCGGCGGTTTTGCGTTTCGAACCGTTGATTTGTGTTGCTCTGACCGGCCTCATCGCTGGCAAGCCAGACTCCCACAGGGTTTCGTGCCGAACATAGGATGTGTAGACACTATGTAACCCTGTGGGAGCTGGCTTGCCAGCGATTGGCGGCGCAGCCGACAGCCATTCACCGTTGACGCAACGGAAGAATTAAATGTCTTTTCCAGACGGCTTTTTCTGCCGCACTGGTTAATAATCGACGCCATCACTATTCGCCCCGGACATTGATCCTGGGCTTTGTTTCGACCATTGGATGGCTGCCATGTTGTGTGTGTTCGAGGTGTTGCGGTGAGTGTCAGTCGGCGCAATGCCGACAGCTTTGCCCTGCAAGTGATGATTGGCCTGTGCCTGATCTGGGGCGTGCAGCAGGTGATGATCAAATGGGCGGCGCCGGACATCGCGCCGGTCATGCAGGCCGCCGCACGCTCGGGCATTTCCGCATTGCTGGTCGGACTGCTGCTGTGCTGGAAGGGCGGTTGGGATCAGGTCGGTAGCACCTGGCGTGGCGGCTTGCTGGCCGGTGCGTTGTTCGGTCTGGAGTTCTTCTTCATCTCCGAAGGCTTGCAACTGACCACCGCCGCGCACATGTCGGTGTTCCTCTATACCGCGCCGATTTTTACCGCGCTGGGCGTGCATTTCCTGCTGCCGAGCGAGCGTTTGCGGCCGGTGCAATGGCTGGGAATTTTCCTCGCGTTTGTCGGCATTGCGATTGCGTTTGCCGGTGGCGTTTCCTGGGACAACCTCGACCGGCGCATGTTACTAGGCGATGCCCTCGGCGTACTGGCCGGCGCCAGTTGGGGCGCAACCACCGTGGTCGTGCGCGCCTCGCGATTGTCGGAAGCACCGGTGACCTTGACCCTGTTCTATCAGTTGATCGTCGGTTTTGTCGGGCTGCTGGCAATTGCCTTGCTCAGTGGCCAGATCACCCACGTCAACCTGACCACCGTCGCGGTGGCCAGCGTGTTGTTCCAGGGACTGGTGGTGTCGTTCTTCAGTTACCTGACCTGGTTCTGGCTGTTGCGTCGTTATCTGGCGGCCAACCTTGCAGTGTTTTCCTTCATGACGCCACTGTTCGGCGTGACCTTCGGCGTGGTGTTGCTCGGCGAGGAGTTGAGCCTGAACTTCATCATCGGCGCCGTGCTGGTGTTGCTCGGCATCACGTTCGTCAGCGCCGAGCAGTGGGTGCGTCGGCGTTTACGCAAAGCCCTCGGTCAGCAGTAGGCGACTGGATCGCCAGGCCGCCGGCAATCAGCAAACCACTGCCGGCGATCACCAGCGCTGGTTGCAGGCCGCCGCTGAAATGGCTGCTCAGCGCTGCCAGCAATGGCCCGCTGAGTTGGCCGATGGCGAAGCATGCGGTGAGCAGCCCAGCGTTGCGCTGGGTGGCGTGGGGCGCCAGTTCGCGGGAGCGCTGCATCACCAGTTGCATGCAGGCCAGAAACGGCGTGCCGCATAAAAGTACCCCCAGCGCCAGACCCCAGCCACTGCCGAGCAGGCAGGCAAACACCCCGGCCGCTTGCAGCCACAGCGTTGCCATCAGCCAGTGACGCGTAGTGTCCGGATCATGCCGACGCAGGCTCACTAAAAACACGCCGATGGCGGCACCGAGTCCGAAGCACGGCCAGAACAGATCGGCCTGCCATTGCCCGTGAAACTGCGCGTTGGCCATCTGCGAGAGAAACGTCGCCGGAATGATGTAGCCGACGCCGTACAAGGCATACACCAACGCCAATCGAGGGATGCCACGATTCGAAGGGCTGGCTTCATGAGACACAGGCACAGCGCCGATAATCGGTTGCGGCAGAATCCGCCAGATCCCCAGCAACATCAGCAACGCCACCGCCGCGTAAATCAGCCACAGCGTGGCGGACGTCTGGTTCAACAGATGTGAGACCAGCGCCAGCAACCCGGTGAGAAAAATCCCCAGCCCCGGCCCGGCAAACACCAGCGCGCCCAACCGTGGGCGACCCGCTGCCGCCGCCAGCGGTTGGCTCAGCGTGGTGATCATCACCAATACCCACGCACTCGCCACCCCGGTGCCGAAACGCAGCAGCAGATGCGACCAGAAACCGTTGGCCCAGAACGACGCCAGCGTCAGCAGCACGCACAGCCACAACCCGCCATGCAAGCGGCGCTGAACCTGCTCGGGACGGCGCGCAAACATCGCATCCACCGCGCCGATCAGGTAGCCGAGGTAGTTGGCGGCCGCAATCAGACCGGCGGCAGTCAGGTCAATCTGCCCTTCGCTGAGCAGGTGCGGCAACTGCGGCGTGAGGGCGAAACGCCCGATGCCCATGGCGAGCATCAAGGCGACAAAACTGGCGGACAAGCGAATCAGCGGCGACATGGTCTGGATTCCATCGAAGGAGCAATGACCGTCAGGCTAGAACTGATTGACTTTCATTAAAATTGAATAATAGTGAGTAACTTGTTCTGTTATGGAGAATAGCTGTGGAGTTCAGCCAACTGCGGATTTTCCAGGCCGTGGCCGAGGAGGGCTCGATCACTCGCGCCGCCGAGCGCCTGCATCGGGTGCCATCCAATCTTTCGACGCGCCTTAAACAACTCGAAGAGCAATTGGGCGTCGAACTTTTCGTTCGCGAGCGTCAGCGTTTGCAGTTGTCACCTGCGGGAAAAGTCCTGCTGGACTACACCGGCAAACTGTTCGCTTTGCGCGATCAGGCCAGTGCCGCGGTAATGGGTGGGCAACCGGCCGGAGATTTTGTGCTGGGCACGCTGTACAGCACTGCCGCGATCCATTTGCCGGCGTTGCTGGCGCGTTATCACAAGCAGTATCCGGCGGTGAATCTGCAAGTGCAGTCCGGTCCGAGTGGCGAGTTGCTTGAAGGTTTGCTCACCGGCCGTCTCGATGCGGCGTTGGTGGATGGCCCGCCGCAACTGGCCGGGCTCGATGGCGTGCCGCTGTGCAACGAGCGACTGGTGCTGATTACCGAGGCCGATCATCCGCCGGTTCGCAGTGCCAAAGAAGTCGAGGGGAGGGCGGTGTTTACCTTCCGCCATGGCTGCGCTTACCGGGCGCGTCTGGAGTCGTGGTTCGTGCATTACCAGGCGGCGATGGGCCGGGCGATGGAGATTGAATCCTATCAAGGCATGCTGGCCTGCGTGATCGCTGGCAGTGGCGTGGCGCTGATGTCGGAGTCGATGCTCGCCAGTCTGCCGGGACGGGAAAGCGTTGCGGTGCATGCGTTGGCCGAGCCATTCGCCAGTGCGACAACATGGCTCATGTGGCGCAAAGGCATGGTCGGGGCCAACCTCAATGCGTGGATTGAACAGCAGCAAGCGCTCTATCCCGTGGCCGTGAATGAAACCCGGCAAACGGCTTGAACCAAAGGATCTGAATTCTGTTCCATTCAGTAACAGATCATTGCGGATTTCGCCGAGCATTGCGTAGGACTTCGGACTATTATCAGTGCGAAGCGGCCTCAGAATTCCGGCCGCTCAGCACCACCCTGAAGGGGGCATGACGATGAAAGAGAAAATTCAAAACTGGCTGCATGATTTGGGTGTCGCCCTCGGCTTGATCGAACCGCCTATGCAACCGATCCCGATTCGTACCGATGACGAGCAACGCCGGCGTCAGCCGCGTCGCCGGTAAACGCCATTGCCACCTGCTGAGCGGGGGTGATGTGGTTGGCGAGGATTTATTGTTGTGAGGGGATAAATCTCCTCATCACAGGGGCGTGCCATGCGCTACCCCTCTCAATGTCGCCCTATCTCCAACAAAAACCGGCTCAAGTCATTCGCGGTCTTTGCGGTCTTGAGCATGCGATCTTCTTCGGCGGTGAATGCCGTCAGTCCGAATTCATCTTCCAGATGGAAGATCAAATCCTCGATATCCGCCTTCTCAAGCCCCAACTGCGCCAGGCTGGTGTGATCGTTGAATTCGCGGTTTTCCAGCAGGCGTCGGATGAACCTGTGGACTGCGGCACGCACGGCGGCTCTTCTCATGGCAGATATTTCAGTGGTTGTCTCGACTGAGTACAGCAGGCCTCACGAATGTCGGCGCAACCACTGGTCAATCATTCCGCGCAAATGCTCACCGGAAAAACTGCCGAAGTGCCCGCCATGCACCGTGCGGATCGGCAACGCCTGCAAGCGCCGCAGACTTGCGGCGTAATCCTCCAGATTGGAGTGGTAGGCGTCTTCGATCAGTGGCCCGTCATAGATGATGTCGCCGCTGAACAGCGTTTCGCTCGCCGCCTCGTACAAACTGATCCCGCCCGGTGAGTGCCCCGGCGTGTGCAGTACCTGCAGCGCGCGATTGCCCAGATCCAGCACATCTCCATCCTCGACAAAACCGGTGGCCGGCGCGGATTTGACCCGGTATTCGGCGTAGCACAGCGGACAATCCGGGTGCGCTTCGAACATATCGTCGCCAACGAAAGCGCGGCTCAAATCATTCTCGCCGTCCGGTGCCGCAAGAATGTCCGCCTCGGTCGGATGCACCAGACGTTCGGCGAACTCGTGATGACCGGCAATGTGGTCGAAGTGGCAATGGCTGGCCACCGCCACCAGCGGCCGCTCGGTGAGCCACGGCAATTGCTCGCGCAGGCTGACCAGCCCGGAGCCGCTGTCGAGCAGCAGATCCTTGTCGCGGCCCTGAATGTGCCAGAGATTGCAGCGGTAGAACGGGCGGATGTACGGCTCGTGGATCAGGCGGATGCCATCGCTCAGGGTTTGCACTTCGAACCACTGATCGCGGGAAACAATCTTCATCAACGGTTTTCTCCAGACGAAAAAAAACGGGTGTGGCAACCGACGCCACACCCGTCGAAGAAAGCATCAAGTCGTTACATCAAAGCTTAGATCGCGCTCGCCACGGTCGCCGGGCGGCGGGAAAAAAGACTCACCACCACGAAACTCACCAGACCCACAGCCAGGCTGTAGTAGATCGGGGTATTGGCGTCCAGACCGTCCTTGACCATGAACAGCAGGGCGGTGGCGAAGCCCATACCCATGCTGGCGATGGCGCCGGCGGTGGTTGCGCGTTTCCAGAAGATCGCGCCCATCAGCGGGATCAACATGCCGCCCACCAACAGGTTGTAGGCCAGCGTCAGCGCGCTGATCACGTCGTTAACCACCAGAGCGATACCCAGCACCACGATGCCGGTCAGCAAGGTGAACAGACGGTTGATGCGCAGGCTCGACGGTTTGCCGCCACGCAGTTTCGGCAGTAGGTCTTCGGTCAACGTCGTCGCGGCAGCCAACAGGCCGGCGCTGGCGGTGGACATCATTGCAGCCAGTGCAGCGGCGATCACCAGACCACGGATGCCGTCCGGCAGCGACAGTTTGACGATGGCGGCGAAGGCGTTGTTGACGTTGTCCAGATCCGGGATCAGTACGTGTGCAGCCATGCCGATCAGGGCGCAGGCCAGACCGTAAAGGATGCAGTAGAGACCGGCGAAGCTGCCGGCGTACTTGGCGACTTTTTCATTCTTGACGGTGAACACCCGTTGCCAGATGTCCTGACCGATCAGGATGCCGAAGAAGTAGATCATGAAGTAGGTGATGATCGTGTCCCAGCCGATGGTGGTGAAGTTGAAGGCGGCTGCCGGCAGCTTCAGCACCAGTTCGTCCCAACCGCCAACGCGGTACAGGCAGATTGGCAACAGGATGAACATCAGGCCCACGGTCTTGATCACGAACTGGACGATGTCGGTCAGGGTCAGCGACCACATGCCGCCGATGGCCGAGTAGATCACTACCACGCCACCGCCGAGCAACACCGATACCCAGAACGGCAGGCCGAACAGCACTTGCAGCACGGTGCCGATCGCCAGGATCGAGGTCACGCCGATCATCAGTGCGTACGCCAGCATGATCACCGCACTCGCCGAGCGCGCCATCGGGTTGTAGCGTTTTTCCAGCACCTGGGTAACGGTGTAGATCTTCAGTTTCAGCAGCGGCTTGGCGAGGAACAGGTTCAGCGCAACGATGCCGCAACCCAGTGCCGCGCACAGCCAGAAGCCGGAGATGCCATGCACATAACCCAGACGCACGGTGCCGACGGTGGACGCGCCACCCAGTACGGTCGCGGCCATGGTGCCCATGTACAAGGTCGGGCCGAGGTTACGACCGGCGACCAAAAAGTCTTCGTTGGTCTTGGCCTTGCGCATGCCGTAGTAGCCGAGTATCAGCATCGCGGCGGCGTAGATGAGTACGACGAATAAATCCAAAGCCATGATGGCGTGTCTCCGATTGTCTTTTTTATGTGAGGCCAAAATCATTCCCTTGTAGGAGCGAGCCTGCTCGCGATAGCGGTCTGTCAGGCACATCTATATTGGATGTGCCGCAGTCATCGCGAGCAGGCTCACTCCTACAGGGGGATTTGCGTCAGGCTGCCTGACGCAGTTCAGGTTTTACTGTGGCTTCGCTCCGTGCATCCTGCGGGCCGAACACATCGCGCGGTTCCGGGAACAGGCTCAGCAGTGTCAGATACACCACCGACGCCAGGCCCAGAGTCACCGGCAAACTGATGTCGATCCCGCCCGCCATCTCACCCAGCGGGCCGACGAACTGCCCCGGCAAATTGACGAAGCACAAACCGACCGCAGCGCTCGGAATCCATGCCCCCAGACCGCGCCAGTTCCAGCCGTGGGTGAACCAGTAGCGTCCGCCTTGCTCGCCGCGAGTGAACACTTGCAGGTCATCCGGGCAGTAGAAGCCGCGACGCACCAGCAGACCGATGATCATGATCACCATCCATGGCGTGGTGCAGGTGATGATCAGCACGGCGAAGGTCGACACGCTCTGTACAAGGTTTGCCGCAAAGCGCCCGATGAAGATGAAGGCAATCGACAGCACGCCGATCAGCAACGTCGCCTTGACCCGCGACAACACGCGAGGGAACACGCTCGACATATCCAGCCCGGTGCCGTACAGCGACGTGGTGCCGGTGGACATGCCGCCGATCACTGCAATCAGGCACACCGGCAGGAAGAACCAGCTCGGTGATACCGCCAGCAGACCGCCGACGTAGTTGTTCGCCGCGATGTAGTCCGGTGCCTTGATCGCGACGATGGTCGCGGTGGTCAGGCCGAACAGGAACGGGATGAATGTCGCGATCTGCGAGATCACCACCGCCGCCATGATCCGGCCTTTTGGCGTTTCGCGCGGGATGTAGCGCGACCAGTCACCGAGGAACGCACCGAACGAAATCGGGTTGCTCATGGCTACCAGTGCCGCACCGATGAACGCCGCCCAGAAGCCCGGTTGACCGAGGTTGACGGTACCGGCGTAGTGCACGTCGAAAGGACCGGCGAAGGCAAAGATGCCCAGCAGGAACAACAGACTGGCGCTCCACACCGCGATCTTGTTCACCCACAGCAAAAAGCGGAAGCCGTAGATGCACACGGTCAGCACCAGAATCGCGAACAGACCGTAGGCCAGGCCCAGGGTCAGGTCGGTTTCCGGCAAACCGATCAGGCGTTTCGCACCACCGATCAACGCATCTCCCGAACTCCACACCGAGAGCGAGAAAAAGGCGATGGCGGTCAACAGCGACAAAAACGAACCGACGATCCGCCCGTGCACGCCGAAGTGTGCACCGGAAGACACGGCATTGTTGGTGCCGTTGATCGGGCCGAACAGGCCCATCGGTGCGAGGATCAGCGAGCCGAGCAGCACGCCCGACACAATTGCCCAGACGCCGGCCTGAAAAGACAGACCGAACAGCACCGGGAAACTGCCGAGCACGGCGGTGGCGAAGGTATTGGAACCACCGAAGATCATCCGGAACAAGTCCGTCGGGCCTGCGGTGGGGGGGGGGTGTAGCGGGCGGGGGGGGGGGGGGGGTGTGTTTTTATTGCGACGGTCCTGCCGCCGGCGCGGCCCCCCCCCACCCCCCCCCCACCACCCCCCGGCCCCCCCCCCCCACCCCGGGTCACCCGACCACCACGCCCACCGATAAACCCGGTGCCGCCCCAGGCCCAACCTCGGTTCGCCAAGCGTCGTCACAGAGTAAAACGTAGGACTTGATTGACGGTTCACCAGCGATTGGGGGGTGGACCAGGTTGTTGGCTCGTCGAAGAATAAAAGCCCGCAAAGGGTACTGGAGTGAGCAACTGAACACGCGACAGCCCATTAGAAGGCTGTCTGATTAGTTTTGCCTCAGGGCAAGTTTCCATTAGCGATTTCGAGAGACGGATGAACATCACCACCTTTGCCAAACGTTTGTGCCTGCTAGTCCCGCTGCTCATCTCGCCAGCCGCCTTCGCGGTCGAGATGATGCCGTCGCCACCGCAACTGGCCGCCAAAGCCTACGTACTCATGGACGCCAGCAGCGGCAACGTGCTGGTCGAGAACAACGGTGACCAGCGCCTGCCACCGGCCAGCCTGACCAAGCTGATGACCGCGTACATCGCTACGCTGGAAATCCGTCGTGGCCAGATCGGTGAAAACGACCCGGTGACCGTCAGCGAGAACGCCTGGCGCACCGGCGGTTCGCGGATGTTCATCAAAGTCGGCTCGCAGGTGACTGTCAGCGACTTGCTGCACGGCATCATCATTCAGTCCGGCAACGACGCCAGCGTCGCACTGTCCGAGCACATCGCCGGCAGCGAAGACGCTTTCGCCGACCTGATGAACAAGACTGTGGCTGATCTGGGCATGACCAATACCCACTTCATGAACCCGACCGGCCTGCCGAACCCGGAGCACTATTCTTCGGCTCACGACATGTCGATTCTGGCTCGCGCAATCATCCACGAAGACCCGGCTCACTACGCGATCTACTCGCAGAAAGAGTTCTTCTGGAACGGTATCAAGCAGCCTAACCGCAACCTGCTGCTGTGGCGTGACAAGACCGTTGACGGTCTGAAAACCGGTCACACCGACGAAGCCGGCTATTGCATGGTGTCTTCGGCTGTACGTGATGGCATGCGTCTGATTGCTGTGGTGTTCGGCACCAACAGCGAAGTGGCTCGCGCCGCCGAGACCCAAAAGCTGCTGACTTACGGTTTCCGCTTCTTCGAAACCCAGACCTTCTATCAGAAGGGCACCGAACTGGCGCAAGCGCCGGTCTGGAAAGGCACCACCAATCAAGTCAAGGCCGGCCTGGCTGAAGACCTGACCATGACCCTGCCAAAAGGCCAGCTGAAAAAGCTCGCTGCCAGCATGACCATGAACCCGCAACTGACCGCGCCAATCGCCAAGGGCGACGTGATCGGTAAAGTCGAAGTGAAACTGGACGACAAGGTAGTGCACAGCGCTGACCTGATCGCTCTGGACTCTGTCGAGGAGGGTGGTATCTTCCGTCGCATGTGGGATAGCATCCGTCTATTCTTCTACGGCTTGTTCAACTGATTCAGCGTTGACCCGCATGGCCCCGTTCCGATCCGGAACGGGGCCATGTTCGTTGCCAAGGCTTACGCTTACGAGGCCGTTACGCCATGACCGATACAGCAGACAAGGCGCCGAAGATCGAATTCCCAGTGACTGATTATCCGGTTAAGGTGATCAGCGATACGGGTGTCGGCAACAAGGACAAGATCATCGAAATCGTCAAGAAACACGCGACGATCAATGATGAGCGCGTTGATGAGCGCCAAAGCACCAACGGCAAGTACACCACCATTCAGTTGCACATCGTCGCGACCGGGCAGGAACAGCTGTACGACATCAACAGCGAACTGCGAGCTACCGGTTTCGTGCACATGGTGTTGTGATGTCTGGCACGCTGGGCTTTCGCGAGCTCGGCCAGATGGCTTACGAGCCGGTCTGGCATGCCATGCAACGCTTCACCAACGAACGCGGCACTGATGCCGCCGACGAAATCTGGCTGGTCGAGCACCCTCCGGTGTTTACCCAGGGCCAGGCAGGCAAGGCCGAACACTTGCTGTTACCGGGGGATATCCCGGTGGTGCAGGTCGATCGCGGCGGGCAGGTGACCTATCACGGTCCCGGCCAGTTGGTGGCCTACCTGTTGCTGGACGTACGCAAGCTGGGTTTCGGCGTGCGTGACCTGGTCACTCGCATGGAGGCGTGCCTGATCGAACTGCTGGCCAGCTACGGTGTGACCGCAGCGGCCAAGCCAGACGCTCCCGGCGTTTACGTCGATGGAGCGAAAATCGCTTCTCTGGGTTTGCGGATTCGCCACGGTTGCTCCTTTCATGGCCTGGCCCTGAACGTGGATATGAACCTGGAACCGTTTCGACGGATTAATCCCTGCGGCTATGCCGGGCTGGCGATGACCCAGCTGAGCGATCACGCAGGATCGATTGAATTTGCCGAGTTAAGTGCCCGGCTGCGCGCGCAGCTCGTCAAACACCTCGACTATGCTGAGCAGACGACCCTGACGGTAGGAATCTAATCATATGACTACTGATGAAGAGCAAACAAT
>NZ_JBIUXX010000018.1:26836-103704 GCF_044744235.1 Pseudomonas sp. NPDC087346 | reverse complement strand
CCGAATCCCGGCGCTCTCGATCACGGTGAACCACTGGCGCTGGCCCATACGCTTCATGTGGTGCTTACGACGACGGAACTTGATGATGCGGACTTTATCGTGACGACCTTGGGAGATCACTTCAGCCACAACAGTAGCGCCAGCAACAACTGGAGCGCCGATGTTCACTTCGTCGCCATTGGCAACCAACAGAACGCGATCAAAGGTAACGGATTCGCCGGTAGCGATTTCCAGTTTTTCGATCTTCAGGTATTCACCTGGGGCGACTTTGTACTGCTTGCCGCCAGTAACGATTACTGCATAAGACATGGTATTTCTCCGATAATCCTGCTCACCCAGCTCTTTATAAGAAGAGGTATTGGCTGGCATGGCTGCATGGGGCTGGAAGGCCCGCTTGCAATTGCGTAAGGCAGGTGCTGCCCAGGAAGTTCAGGGTGCGCGATTGTACGCAAGGCACGGGCGCCTTGCAATAGGCCGTCCATCGCGCCTTGACACCTGCCGACGTGGGTCCTAGCATGCCGCGCAACCCTTCTGGAGCAACTGTCTCTGATGCAACCCCAAGCTTTCTACCGCGCGGTGGCGGACGATTTTAGCGCCGTCGACGGCATCATCAAGAAGCAGCTGACTTCCCGAGTACCGCTGGTCTCGAAAATCGGCGATTACATTACGTCGGCCGGCGGCAAACGCCTGCGTCCTTTATTAGTGCTGCTGTGTGGCAAGGCCCTGGGTCGCGAAGGCGATGACATGCGCCTGCTGGCCGCCACCATCGAGTTCCTGCACACCGCAACGCTGCTGCATGACGACGTGGTCGACATGTCCGGCATGCGCCGTGGCCGTTCGACCGCCAACGCCATGTGGGGCAATGCTCCGAGCGTGCTGGTCGGCGACTTCCTGTACTCGCGCTCATTCGAAATGATGGTCGAACTGGGCTCGATGCCAGTGATGAAGATCCTGTCCCAGGCCACGCGCATCATCGCTGAAGGCGAAGTATTGCAACTGTCCAAGGTTCGCGACGCCAGCACCACCGAAGAGACCTACATGGAAGTCATCCGCGGCAAGACCGCAATGCTTTTCGAAGCCTCGACCCACAGCGCCGCAGCACTGGCCGGCGCCAGCGCCGAGCAGAGCGAAGCCCTGCGCACCTTCGGTGATCACCTCGGCGTGGCGTTCCAGCTGGTCGACGACCTGCTGGACTACAAGGGCGATGCAGAAACCCTGGGCAAGAACGTCGGTGACGATCTGGCCGAAGGCAAGCCGACCCTGCCGCTGATCTACACCATGCGCGAAGGCACGCCGGAACAGGCTGCTCTGGTGCGTCAGGCGATTCAGAAAGGCGGGATCGAGGATCTGGAAAGCATCCGCATTGCCGTGGAAGCGTCCGGTTCTCTGGAGTACACCGCGCAACTGGCTCGTGATTACGTGGCCCGCGCGATCAAGTGCCTCGACGCACTGCCAGCCAGCGAATATCGCGATGCGCTGGTTGAGCTGAGTGAGTTCGCGGTCGCCCGCACGCACTGATTCTGCCCTTTGTGGGAGCGAGCCTGCTCGCGAAAGCTATCTGCCAGTCGACATCAATGCTGACTGACCTGACGCCTTCGCGAGCAGGCTCGCTCCCACAGTTGTTTCTGCGCTATGCCCGCCTCCGTGTAAAACCCTATACAATGTGCGACTTTTAGCGATCCTCAAACCAAGGAGCCTTAGTGAGCACGTTGCCACCCTGCCCGAAATGCAATTCCGAATACACCTATGAAGACGGTACCCAACTGGTGTGCCCGGAGTGCGCCCACGAGTGGTCCGCCGGCGGCGAAGCCGAAGTGGCGTCTGATGATGCCGTGAAGAAAGATTCGGTCGGTAACGTCCTGCAGGACGGCGACACCATCACCGTGATCAAGGACCTCAAGGTCAAAGGCACCTCGCTGGTGGTCAAGGTCGGCACCAAGGTCAAGAACATCCGCCTGTGCGATGGCGACCACGACATCGACTGCAAGATCGACGGCATCGGCCCGATGAAACTCAAGTCCGAGTTCGTCAGAAAAGTCTGAGCCTGTTGTCTTCCATCCCGCGCCAGACGCGGGATGGAGCTTCGCCCTCCCCCGCTTTGCCCCCAGCCAGACCACGCAATAGCCAAACGCCAGCCGTTTTGACCTTACGCAATCTTTACCCGAAAAAAATCGCATTGCGCCAATAGGCGCTTGCTATTTGACGAATAAGAATTATTCTCATTGAAACCTTTCAAGGAGATGAGACCCATGACTTATTTGATCGACGCCTGGCTGGACCGCCCACATCCGTACCTGAGAATCCTCCATCGGGAAACCGGGGAAGTCTGTGCGGTGCTTGAAGAAGAAGCCTTGCATGAACTGCAGGATCAGGGTGATCTGGACGTCAGCAGCCTGAATTCCAGCGAGCCGCTGGTGCTCAAGGAGCTGGTGCGAAATCTGTTCCTGTTCTGCTATGCCCGGGCGTTGCGCCCGACCAGTGATTTGCAGCACAAGATAGAACTATGAAACACGGTAAAAACTGTAGGAGTGAGCCTGCTCGCGAAGACTGATCAACATCCAACACATTTGTTGTCTGTCACCCCGCCATCGCGAGCAGGCTCACTCCTACACTAACCCGCCATCAAGGCAGGCCAGGTCTTACAGAACGTCGAGCAGCTCGACGTCGAACACCAGAACGCTGTGCGGCGGGATGCTGCCAACGCCTTGAGCGCCGTAAGCCAGCTCGCTCGGCACGTACAGACGCCATTTGCTGCCGGCATTCATCAGTTGCAGGGCTTCGGTCCAGCCAGCGATCACGCCGCCAACCGGGAATTCTGCTGGCTGGCCACGCTCGTAGGAGCTGTCGAACACAGTGCCGTCGATCAGTGTGCCGTGGTAGTGAGTGCGCACCTGGTCTTCACGGGTCGGCTTGGCGCCTTCACCCTGAGTCAGCACTTCGAATTGCAGGCCGGAAGCCAGAGTGGTGATGCCGTCGCGCTTGGCGTTATCAGCCAGGAACGCCAGGCCTTCGCCAGCAGCGGCTTCAGCTTTGGCAGCCGCTTCGGCTTGCATGATCTCGCGGATCACTTTGAAGCTGGCGGACATTTCTTCCTGACCAACACGGCTTTCCTTACCGGCGAAAGCGTCGGTCAGGCCAGCCAGGATGGCGTCCAGGTTAACGCCCGGTGGCGGGTTGTCGCGCAGTTGGTCGCCCAACTGACGGCCGATACCGTAGCTGACGCGGGTTTCGTCGGTGGACAGATTTACTTCGGACATGACACTGCTCCGCTGTGCGGACGGCCACAAGACTCGCCGTGCGAGCACAGCGCGTCCCGGCGCGCCCGGAACCAAAAGGGCGAGCAGACTAGCACAGATGCTCCGAGGATGGCGCGCCGGGCCCTACAGGGCAGAACGCCAGGAAATCGGCAGTTTCAGATTCTCGTCGGAATCGCCGCGCAACCCGCACATTTCGTCATGCACAAGGTTGTGTACCAGGTTAAGTGGCAGCACCGGAAATGAATTCAAAACGTCTCGCGCATGTTCTACGGAGCGCAAATGAAACACCTCGCCCTTGGCATCATTGAGCGGAAACGCAGCCCCATGCATCCGCGCCTCCAGCAGGTAAATCCCGCCTTCCATGGAAATCAGGTTCAGCTCATCGACCTTGCCGGCGATGGCGTACGCATTCAGCTCTTGCAGGTTCATGAACGCACCTCATGCAGTGGTGACTCAAGACGCCTACAGGGATATGCCCACGCGGGCCAAAGCACAAGCCACAAACGACACCGCCCGTCTGTTTCGCAACAGACGGGCGGTGTTTACCAACCGTGATCAAAGATTGATCAGTGCTTGGTCAGCTTGTCCAGGTAACCCATGGCAAATGCCGAGATCACGAAGGTCATGTGAATGATCACGTACCACTTCAGGTGCTCGGGATCGACGTTCTTCGCGTCCATGAAGATCCGCAGCAGGTGGATCGAGGAAATCGCCACGATCGAGGCCGCCACTTTCATCTTCAGCGACGAAGAATCCATGGTGCCGAGCCAGTTGAGCTTCTCTTTGCTTTCGTCGATGTCCAGTTGCGAAACGAAGTTCTCGTAGCCGGAAATCATCACCATCACCAGCAAGCCGCCCACCAGAGCCATATCGATCAGCGACAGCAGCACGAGGATCAGATCCGACTCGGCCATCGAAAACACGTTGGGAATGACGTGGAAGACTTCCTGGAAAAATTTCAGTGCCAGCGCCAGCAGCCCAAGGGACAGCCCGAAATAGATCGGCGCCAGCAGCCAGCGCGAGGCGTACATTGCATTTTCGATAAAGCGTTCCATTGACTCTCACACTTGGGGGTTGTAATCGGCGCCGAGTATAACAGCCCGCCGTGACAGCCAGAAACCGCCCGAAAATCCGCGACCTGCGTGTGTACGCCAGTTTATTTCTGCTACTGTCCAAACCATTGACCGCCTAGCGACAGTGGACAGGACGACTGGAAATGGATGTGCGCTTACCGTTGACGACCGCCGGAATTTGCTTCGCCTTTCTACTGGGCGGCTGCTCGCCCGCCGAGGAAAAACGCCCCGCCAGCCTTGAAGAAAAGACCGCGAAGTTCGAACACTCACTGGACGCCATCACCGATCCGAAACTCAAGGATGCCGTCACCGAACTCGGCGGCTCGCTGCTATTGCTCGAACGTGCGCAACTCAAGCTCGACGCCACCCCGTTGAAAACCGAATACGGCGAAGACGCCCTCGGCGTGCTCAAGCACTATCCAACACCGCAGGCACTGGTCGACACCTTCATCAACGGACTGTTCGTGCTGCACAAGGACGCCAGCTCCGACTACCTCACGGACTTGCAGCCGGTCTTTCCTTTCAATCTCAATATTCCCGGCGGCTTCCTGTTTCCCCATGGGGTCGAATGGAAGTCGGTAACCCTGAGCAACAAGCACGTCATACCTTATCAACCGGAATGGTCGGAAACCGACCCCGGCATTCAGCTCAGCCCGTCCAGCTCGAACGTCACCAATCCTGATGACCTGACGGTGACCTATCCGTTCATCGAAGGTCTGGACGTCGACAAGAAAGCCCAGCCACAACCGGTCAGCCTGCAAGGCAAGGTTGAAGTCATCGCCCCGCGCCGTTTGTACAGTTTCGATCTGACCGAAAAGGACGTTGGCCAGACCCGCACCAACGACAACCTCAGCGTCACTTTGATCAAGCTGACCAAGAACTATGCCGAAGTGGAAATCAGCAACAGCTTGCCACCGGCTCAGGAAGTCGCCGGCATCCCGCTTAATCCGCTGATCGTCCAGGCCCGCGACAACACCGGGCAATATCTGGTGCGCGCCGGTTCGATCAACGAGAGCCCGGCGCAGGTCGCGTTCTACCAAAAACAATTGGCCGGGTTGCAGCAACAGAAAGCCTGGAGCGCTGCACTGGAAAAGCAGCTGGAAGACGAGCAGCAAGCCTTCGAGCAACAACACCCGCGCCGCTACAACAAGGTCTACTTCAACGGCCCGATCACCACGCTTGAAGTCAGCGTGCTGGATTTTTCATCGGCGACCGTGACCCGAAAAGTGCTGGACCTGCCGGTTCGCGACTTCCATGCGCACACCACGGAAAAAGCCGTGCAGCCGCTGGATCTACCGGTGGTGGTGTACGACGATCTGGCATCGAGCTGGCTCAAGGGCGCGAGCCTCACCGAGGAGCAACTGAAGAGCGGCATCACCATTCGCCAGTCCGTGGATGACCCGAGCGCGGCACGCATCGAGTTCGCTCATCGTCGAACCTTCAACGACGAATTGCTCGGCGATGACTTCAACCCCGGCGAGAGTCCGGTGACGTTCTTTACGGAAAAGCGCAGCGGCAAGCTCGACGAGCCGATAGAACTGCCGGCCGAGGCGTATCAGGTCGATCCGCTGCAAGCGACGATCACCTACGATCTGAACCTGTTTCCGGAAACTCCGGCGATTGCCGTCGGCTCGATGCCGCTGTTTCTGGCGACGGTGGCCAAACAGGCCTTTGATGCCAAGTCATTGCCCAAAGGTCTGGAAATCAAAGGCAACACCTTGGTGGTGGATCTGAAACAGTTCCCGGCCAACGAGTGGCGCTTCTTCGTCAAGGACGACAGCGGCAACTACCTCAAGCAGATTCTCTCGGTCAGCCACGACGCCAAGGCAGACGGCCCGGCGCTGTTCGGCGTGCATTACTTCTATGGCCATCCAACGAACGTGGAGACCTACCAACGCAGCGACCTCGCCACCGTGCAATACGGCTTTGAGGTCAAACTCGACAAGGCGCAGGCACAAGAACCGGCGCCCTGATCGCGTTCAATGATCGAAAGTGCCGATGCTGCGTCCGCGCCCACCGTTGATCTGGCGTAACTGCGCTTGCAGGTGCAGGCTCCAGATCTGCGGATCGTTGGCCACTTCATAGCCATGCATCGTCAAACTTTCAACGATGGTATCGAGGATCGACTCGGCGGCAATCGGCCCATGAAACGGCCCTTGGGACTTGATGGCGGAAGGTTGTTCACCGGCCATGCCGGCAGCGAAGATCAGCGTCCACATGCCGGTATCACCGGCCAACGGCTTGATGGCGCATTCGATACGGGTCACAAGACCCAGGCATTGACGGGTAAGGCAGAGGTTGCGCGACATGGCGGCGACCCTCGGTAAAACCGGTGTTCAGCGCCCACCAGGACACTGGCTCGATCCAGCGATGCTGTCGATATCCTTGACCTGAGAATAGAAGAAAAGTGCGTTGCGCAAGCCAATCGAAACCAGAAGGCGCCGAATGGTCATTGTGTGAATGTTGGCGTCAGAGTGATGGCACTTTTCCCGAGGTTCATCACAAAATTCAATTTTGAAAAACACTGTGGGAGCCAGCCTGCTGGCGATCGCGGTGTGTCAGGCAACACATGTGTTGAATGGCACACCGCGATCGCCAGCAGGCTGGCTCCCACAATTGTTACTGCATGAAGGCTCAGGCAGGTTTGGCTTCCGCCAAAGCCTCCTGCGCCAATTCTTTCTCGGCTTCTTTCAGGTCTTCTTCGCTGATCATTTCCGCGATCACTCGCAGACGTTCAACCACCCGCGCATTGACGCTGCCTTCCGGAAACTGACCCTCGGCATCCGGCTCACCCGCCGGCTCGCCAACCAGCAAGCTCAACGCCTCGTCCGCCTGACGCACCGCGTACACATGGAATTGCCCCGCGCGCACCGCCGCCAGCACCTTCTCATCCAGCATCAACGTAGCAACGTTGGCTTGCGGAATGATCGCGCCCTGCTCGCCGGTCAGACCGCGAGCTTCGCAGAGACGGAAGAAGCCTTCGATCTTCTCGTTGACCCCACCAACCGCCTGCACTTCGCCAAACTGGTTGATCGAACCGGTAATCGCGAAGCATTGCTTGAGCGGGGTTTTCGACAGCGCCGAAATCAGCGTGCAAGCCTCGCCCAGCGACGCACTGTCGCCATCGACGTAACCGTAGGATTGCTCCAGCGCGATACTCGCGGAAATCGCCAGCGGGAATTCCTGCGCATAACGGCTGCCCAGATAACCGGTGAGAATCATCACGCCTTTGGAGTGAATCGGCTGACCAAGGTTGACCTCACGCTCGATGTCAACGATGCCGCTGCCACCCGGATACACCGTGGCGGAAATCCGCGCCGGTACACCAAAGGCCGAATCACCGACTTCCAGCACGGTCAGCCCGTTGCACTTGCCGACCGCCGCACCGTCGGTGTCGATCAGGATGATCCCGGCGAGCATGTCGTCGAGAATCCGCGCCGAAACACGCCCGGTACGGGTGGCCTTGGCTTTCAAGGCCCGCTCGATGTGCCCGGCATCGGTCTTGTCGTCGCCGGCCAGATGACGGATAAAATCCGCCTCGCTGACCAGTTGGAACAGATCGCCGATACGCGCCGACAAACGCCCCTGATGCTCGGCCAGGCGAGCACTGTAAGTCGCCAGACGCGCCACCGCATCGGCGGTCAGCGGCGCCATGCCTTCTTCCGAGGTACGGGTTTTCAACAGCTGGGCGAATTGCTCCAGGCTCTCGTCGACCATCGGGATGTCTTCGTCGAAGTCCACCAGAACGCGGAACATCTCCTGGAAGTCCGGATCGAGGTCTTGCAGCGTGTAGTACAACTGCCGCGCACCAATGATGATGACTTTGACCTGCAACGGAATGTGCTGCGGATTCAGGGTCACCGTGGCGAAACGGCCCATCTCGCCGAGCGGTGATTCCATCTTCAGTTTGCGCGATTGCAGGGCGCGCTTCAGCGCATCCCACACGAACGGCTCGCTGAGCATTTTTTCCGCTTCAAGAATCAGGAAGCCGCCATTGGCGCGATGCAACGCGCCCGGACGCAACTGCCGATAGGTGGTGTAGAGCGCGCCTTGATCGGTGGTGTACTCGATACGACCGAACAGGTTTTCGTAAGTCGGGTGCGGTTCGAACACCACCGGCGCGCCGCCGCTGGACGGATGACCGACCACCAGGCTCGGCGCGTATTGCTCTTCCAGCAGCTTGCGCGCAACGGCGTCGGTCTTGCTGTCATCGACCAATTGCTCGACCACGGTTTTCAGCAAGTACACCTGCATCGCTTGCAGATAACCGCAGACAGCGGCGTTCTCGGCGTACTTCTCCGAGAGCGGCGACAGCAACGGTTGCAGCGCCAGAGTGATGGTTTCTTCGTTGAGCGAACGCAGTTGGTTGTTCGACTCACGTTTCCATTGCGGCAGGCTGGCGAGTTCTTCGTTCAGACGCTCTTCGAGGCCGGAGATGTCCTCATGAAAACGTTCGCGATCGACTTCCGGCAATTGCGCGAATTCAGCTTCGTCCAAGGCCTTGCCATCGAGCATCGGCGTGAAGGCGATGTTGCTGCTGTCGCGGTACAGGGCGACGTCTTTTTCCAGGGCCAGACGCTCGATGATGTCGAGGGCCTTGTCATAGCGCTGGTTGAAGGCGCGGTCGATGGCGCTTTTCTTTTGCTGGTAGGACGGATGTTCGAAGACTGCCGGAAAAGTCGCCAGCAGGTTGTCGATCAGACCGTTGATATCACCGATGAACGAACCGGCCGTGCCCGATGGCAATTCCAGTGCGCGGGGCTCACGCGGCTCATCGAAGTTGTTGACGTAAACCCAGTCCGCTGGGGTTTGCAGGCGTTTGCCTTCGGCTTTCAGGTAGCGTTTGACGAACGAGAAGCGACCGGTGCCGGGCTCGCCCATGACGAATACGTTGTAACCGGGGCGCGGCATGGCCACGCCGAACTGCAAGGCTTCGACCGCACGTTCCTGGCCAAGCACACCGCGAAAGGGCTCCAGATCATTGGTGGTAGTGAAGCTGAACTGTTCAGCGGAAAACGGACGGGTCAGCGCTTCGGGCGCTAGACGCAAGCTGGCAGCAACAGGATCAGGCATCGGGCTTCCTTACATCAGGCGGGGCAGATAGCGGCATTCTGGCGCTGCCCGTGCCCCACTGGCAAGGCGCGCCACAAGACAAAGCATAGACAACCGCCTCGTCTGGCATCAGGTCCCGTCAAACCGGGGGGCTTAACTAATATTCAGCAAAAAATCACGGAACCACGGGAACGTGCCTAAACTCCAAACTGCGCGGCTGGAACTAATACCGGCCCACTGGCTTCGTTTGGGTCTGTTTCGTACAGAGCTTGGGGGGCCAGAACCCTGTCCATTGGTATGCACATAAAGAGAACAAAGCTATGAAACGGATTCTTCTCGGTACTCTCTTCACCGCTGTATCCATCAACGCAATGGCACAAGCTCCAGGCGGCCCTGATTGCGGTTGGGGCAACATGCTGTTCGAAGGTCAGCGTGGCACCCCGGCGCACTTCCTCGCCTCCACCACTAACGGCACCTCCGGTAACGCTACGTTTGGTATGACTTCCGGCACCAACGGTTGCTCGACCAACGCGTCGCTGACCTACGGCGGTAAATCCTGGTTTGCCATGAATGGCATGATGAACGAGCTGTCGGAAGACATGGCCAAGGGCAACGGCGAAGCGCTGACGACCTATGCCGTGGTTCTGGGCGTGGCGCCGGAAGACCGTGCGCACTTCGCTGCTGTCACCCACGAGCACTTCCAGCAGATCTTCAGCAAGGCTGACGTGACTGCCGAAGACGTGCATACCAACACCCTGGCCGTACTGAAATCGGACCCTCGTCTGGCCAAGTACGCAACTCAGGCATAAGCTCGACCCTACCCGCTTCCTTCGGGAAGCGGGTTTTGTTTTTTTAACGTGCCCTTCCCGGGTAATACCAAGAAAGTCAGGCGTGACACTGAACCTGTGGCGAGGGGATTTATCCCCGTTCGGCTGCGAAGCAGTCGTGAAACCGACCCATGCGGTGTATCTGATGGATTGGGGTTGCAGGTTTTGGGGGCTACTGCGTAGCCCAACGGGGATAAATCCCCTCGCCACAGGGGTTTGAGTTCCCCCACTGACTAGTTGGTATTCCTGCCATTCGGGTCTTTGTTTTTTTCCTGTTCAAGTTGCCGACTATGCTCAAACGCCTTGCCTGGCTGGCGCTCTGTGTCTGCGCCCCGCTGTCCGCCGCGCCTCACATCGATCCTCAACGTTTGCAGCAACTGGCCAACGATCGCTTCTGGATTTCCCTCGGTCATTACGAAACCGCCAAGCTTGGCGGCTGGCGCAGTTATGTCAGCGACAAGAAGTTCTTTCTTGCACCCGATGGCAACGAACATCCCGACCACGAACTCGCGGCCACCGTGCAAGCGCTGTACGCCCCGGCCAGTGCCGGTGAGCAACACGCGCAATGTGTCTACCCGGCACGCACCCGGTGGCTCAAGGATCAGTTGCACCTGACCGATCTGCCGTCCCCGGACTGCACCGAGTTCAAAAAGTGGTTCAAGGACGTTTCACCCGACAGCGCGGTGATGATCTTCCCGGCGGCCTATCTCAACAGCCCATCGTCGATGTTCGGCCATACTCTGTTGCGCATCGATCAGGCCGGGGTGCAGAGCGACAAGACCTCGCTGCTCAGCTACGCGATCAATTTCGGCGCCTATATCGAAGGCTCGGACAACAGCATTCTTTACGCCTGGAAAGGCTTGATGGGTGGCTACCCAGGGCTGTTCGCACTGGTGCCGTATCAGGAAAAACTCTCCGAGTACCGCAGCCTGGAAAACCGCGATCTGTGGGAATACCGGCTGAACCTGACACAGGAAGAAACCGCACGCATGGTCGAACATGTGTGGGAGTTGAAGCAGATCCAGTTCGACTATTTTTTCTTCGACGAAAACTGCTCCTATCGCCTGCTCGAACTGCTGCAAGTGGCGCGCCCTAGCCTGCGCCTGACCGAGCAATTCCCGCTGACCGCGATCCCCACCGACACGGTCAAAGCGGTGAAAGAATCCGGTCTGGTCGAAAGCATTGAATACCGCCCATCCCGCGAGCGTGAACTGCTCAGCCGTGCCGAGCCGTTGAGCAATGACGAACAGCAGTGGGTACTGAAAGTCAGTGCCGACCAGCAACAATTGCAGGACCCGACCTTCAAGGCGCTGCCGCGTGATCGTCAGGCCTTGATCATCGACGCTGCGTATCGTCTGGAGCGCTACCGCGCCAACGGTCAGGAGCGTGATCCGGCGCGAGCCCAGCGCAGTTTCGAACTGCTGCGGGCGATCAACAAGAACCCGGCACCGGAGCTGCAAATCCCGCAGCCGGGCCTGCCCGAGGACGGCCACGAATCGCGCACCTGGCAGGCAGGCATCGGCACCCGTGGCGACCGCGCATTTGGCGAGTACGGTTTGCGCATGGCGTATCACGATCTCAACGATAACGCCGAGAGCTTCCCGCTCGGTGCGCAGATCGAAATACTGCAAATGAAACTGCGTCAGTACGAAGGCAATCACTGGCAGTTTCAGCAACTGGATCTGGCGACCATCCGCTCGCTGACCCCGCGCAATGAGCTGTTACAGCCGCTGTCGTGGCAAGTCACGGGTGGTCTGGAACGGGTGCCGGGCAAGCATGACGACGAAACCCTGGTCAGCCACGTCAATGGCGGTGGCGGCGGCACCTGGCAACTCGGCGAAGATGTGCTCGGGTTTGCCCTCGGCACCGTTCGCGTCGAACACAACAATGACTTCGCTGGATTCATTGCCCCGGCCGCCGGTTTCAACAGCGGGGTGCTGTGGAGGAATCCGTTGGGCAATCTGAGCGTAGAGGCCAAGGGCGATTACTTCACCAATGGCGAAGTGCGCCGCAGCCTGAGCCTGAATCAGCAGTGGGAATTGTCGCGCAACCTTGGTTTGCGCCTGACTGCGCAGCGCGAGTTCAGCCACATCGCCACGCCGGAAACCGAAGTGATGCTTGAGGTGAAGTGGTACCACTACTGATCCCAAACATGCCCCTGTAGGAGTGAGCCTGCTCGCGATAGCAATTCATCAGCCACTGTTGCTGTGACTGACACAACGCTATCGCGAGCAGGCTCACTCCTACAGGGGAGTTACGGTGTTCAACAAATTGCTCACATGCCTTTTACATACGCCTCACGATTCCACTTCTAGACTTTCCCTATCAGCCGAAATCCGGCTCGGGAGATTGAGATGCGGCGGTGTGCGGGAATGTTGGGGGTATTGCTGTTGATCGCGGGTTGTCAGTCCACCCACGAAGACTTGATCGCCAAGGGTTATCCACCGGCCTTCGCCGATGGTTTCGATGACGGCTGCGTCAGCGGCCGACAAGCTGCCGGTTCGATCAGCGGCGAGTTCCGCAAGAATGTGCCCCGCTACCTCAAGGACAAGCAATACGCCGAAGGCTGGACCGATGGTTTTCGCCAGTGCCAGGCGATGCTGGAAAACAAGGATCGCGAAGACTACCGCAACGAGCATTGGGACGAACGCGAACGCGCCTGGCAGCAACAGAAAGATCAGGACGCCGGACGGGCTTATCGCTCGCAATAAGTCGTTTACAGACATCCACTGCAACCAAATGCCTGCGACGATGGCCCAACCCTTTATAACGGGAGAAGTCCATGAGCCGCGCATTCGTCAACGAAGACAACGCCGCCGCGCAGGCCGATCAACCGGTCGAGCGCCATGTCAGCGAACAACCCAACTACGTCACGCCACAAGGTCTGGCACAGTTGCAGGCAAAAGTTGCCGAACTGCAAAACGCCCACGCCGAACAATCGGCCAAGGGTGAGCAGGCCGACAAACAAAGACTGGCCGATCTCGAACGGGATCTGCGCTATTTCAATCAGCGTTTGAGCAGTGCTCAGGTCGCCGTGGCCGCGACTTCTACCCAAAAAGTGCAGATCGGCAGTTGGGTCACTTACGCCGATGAACACAACACCGAACGCCGGGTGCAACTGGTCGGTGAGGATCAGGCCGATGCCGCCCATGGCCTGATCAACTGGGGCTCGCCACTGGGGCGCGCGCTGCTCGGCGCCAGCCTCAACGACGAAGTGCAGTGGCAACGCCCCGTCGGCGATCAGGTGATTGAAGTGATTCGTATCGAACCGGCTTAAACCACACCCTGCGCAAGCATCGCATCCGCGACTTTGACGAAACCGGCGATGTTCGCACCTTTGACGTAGTTGATCCGGCCGTTCTCTTCGCCGTAATACACGCAAGCGTGGTGGATCGATTGCATGATGTTGTGCAACTTGCTGTCCACTTCGCCAGCAGTCCACAGCAGGCGCATGGCGTTCTGCGACATCTCCAGACCACTCACCGCTACGCCACCGGCATTCGAAGCCTTGCCCGGCGCAAACAGAATCCCTGCCTCGATAAAGATATCCACAGCCTCCAGCGTGGTCGGCATGTTCGCGCCTTCGGCCACGCACACACAGCCATTGCGCAGTAGCGTGCGAGCAGCTTCGGCGTCGAGTTCGTTCTGCGTGGCGCACGGCAGCGCGATGTCGCAAGGCAGCGACCACGGCAGCTGAGCGGCGCGGAACTCCAGATCAAATGCAGTTGCCAGCTCGCTGATGCGCCCGCGTTTGACGTTCTTCAATTCCAGCAGCGCCAGCCATTGCTTCTCAGTCAAACCGGCCTCGCAATACAGCGTGCCTTCGGAGTCGGACAGGGAAATCACCTTGCCGCCGAGGTCCATGACCTTGCGCGCCGCGTACTGCGCAACGTTGCCGGAACCGGAGATCGCCACGCGTTTGCCTTCGACGGTTTCGTTGCGGCGCTTGAGCATTTCTTCAGCGAAGTACACGCAACCGAAACCGGTGGCTTCCGGGCGAATCAGACTGCCGCCATAGGTCATACCCTTGCCGGTCAGTACGCTGGTGAACTGGTTGCTCAGGCGCTTGTACTGGCCGAACAGGAAACCGATCTCCCGCGCACCGACGCCGATATCACCGGCCGGCACATCAACGTCAGCACCGATGTGGCGGTACAACTCGCTCATGAATGCCTGGCAGAAACGCATGACCTCGGCGTCACTCTTGCCCTTGGGATCGAAGTCCGAACCGCCCTTGCCGCCGCCCATAGGCAGCGAAGTCAGGGAGTTCTTGAAGGTCTGTTCGAAGGCCAGAAACTTCAGCACGCCCATGTTCACCGACGGATGAAAACGCAGACCGCCCTTGTACGGGCCGATGGCGCTGTTCATCTGGATACGGAAACCGCGATTGACCTGCACCTTGCCCTGATCGTCGACCCACGACACCCGGAACACCACCGCTCGCTCCGGCTCGCAAATGCGTTCCAGAATTCCGGACGTCAAGTAATGCGGATTGGCTTCCAGAAAGGGCCACAGACTGCGCAGCACTTCTTCGACGGCCTGGTGGAATTCGGGTTGATCCGGATCGCGTTTCTTGAGGCGAGCGAGGAAGAATTCGACGGATTCGATCATGGGAAAAGTCTCGGCAAATTTATTGTCGTTGGAAGAGATTGAGCCGGACTGTAACAAACGAATTGCGCACAGGAACAGAGAAAAATGTCGCAGTTATGAAATTAAATGGTGCACAGGATATAAATCAGCACGCTTTCGAACCTGTTTTGCACCTGAATGGTGAGGCCAGATAAAAGTCATGCACCAACAGTTATACCGCCATCGCTGGCAGGCCAGCTCCCACAGTGGAATCCGGTGAAACCCATATCCTGCGCATCCCACAAATCCCTGTGGGAGCTAGCCTGCTAGCGATGAACCAGACTAGGTCTCGCTGACAAAACCCAGGCAAAAAAAACGGAGCCCGAAGGCTCCGCTCTTTCATGCAAGCAACCCGATATCAGGCCAGTTTTTTGTGACGTACCCGGTGAGGCTGGGCCGCTGCTTCGCCGAGGCGTTTTTTGCGGTCAGCTTCGTACTCGGTGTAGTTACCTTCGAAGAACACCGCTTGCGAGTCATCTTCGTAAGCGAGGATGTGCGTCGCGACACGGTCAAGGAACCACCGATCGTGAGAGATCACAATCGCAGCGCCCGGGAAGTCCAGCAGGGCTTCTTCCAGGGAACGCAGGGTTTCAACGTCGAGGTCGTTGGACGGTTCGTCGAGCAGCAGGACGTTGCCGCCCTCTTTCAGGGTCAGGGCCAGGTGCAAGCGACCGCGCTCACCACCGGACAGATCCTTGACGAACTTTTGCTGATCGCCGCCCTTGAAGTTGAAGCGACCGACGTAGGTGCGCGACGGGATCTCGTAGTTGCCGATGCGGATCTGGTCGGAACCGTCGGAGATTTGCTGGAATACAGTCTTGCTGCCATCCAGGTCATCACGGCTCTGATCGACGCAGGCCAGTTGCACGGTTTCGCCGACTTCGATGCTGCCCGAATCCGGTGTTTCCTTGCCCATCAGCATGCGGAACAGGGTCGATTTACCGGCACCGTTACCGCCGATCACGCCGACGATGGCGCCTTTTGGCATCGAGAACGACAGGTTGTCGATCAGTACGCGATCGCCGTAGCCCTTGGAGACGTTCTTGAATTCGATGACCTTGTCGCCCAGACGTGGACCGGCCGGGATGTAGATCTCGTTGGTTTCGCTGCGCTTCTGGAATTCCTGCGATTGCATTTCTTCGAAGCGTTGCAGACGAGCCTTGGATTTCGACTGGCGGGCCTTGGCGCCTTTGCGCACCCACTCCAGTTCTTCTTTCATGGCTTTTTCGTGAGCCGACTGCTGCTTGGATTCGGCAGCCAGACGATCGGACTTGGCTTCGAGCCAACCCGAATAGTTGCCCTCGTAAGGAATGCCCGCGCCGCGGTCGAGTTCCAGAATCCAGCCCGCGACGTTGTCGAGGAAGTAACGGTCGTGCGTGATCGCTACCACGGTGCCCGGGAAGTCGTGCAGGAAGTGCTCCAGCCAAGCAACGGAATCGGCGTCCAAGTGGTTGGTCGGTTCGTCGAGCAGCAGCATGTCCGGTGCGGACAGCAGCAGACGGCACAGGGCCACACGACGTTTTTCACCACCGGACAGGAATTCGACCTTGGCATCCCACGCCGGCAGACGCAGCGCATCGGCGGCGACTTCCAGCTGGCGATCCAGGTTGTGGCCGTCGCTGGCTTGCAGGATGGCTTCAAGCTTGGCTTGCTCGGCAGCCAGTTTGTCGAAGTCGGCGTCTTCTTCAGCGTAAGCCGCGTAGACCTCGTCCAGACGCGTCTGAGCGTTCTTGATAACGCTGACCGCTTCCTCGACCACTTCACGCACGGTCTTGGTTGGGTCAAGTTGCGGCTCTTGCGGCAGATAACCGATGTTCAGTTCCGGCATCGGGCGCGCTTCGCCTTCGAACTCGGTGTCGACGCCAGCCATGATTTTCAGCAGCGTGGACTTACCCGAACCGTTGAGGCCGAGTACGCCGATCTTGGCGCCCGGGAAGAAGGACAGCGAAATGTTTTTGAGAATTTCCCGCTTCGGCGGAACAACTTTGCCCAGCCGATGCATGGTGAAGACGTATTGAGCCATGGAGAACCTTGGGTCAGTGACAGATGAATGAGTGGAGCGCAGGCGATGCCCGGCCAGACCATGCGCGTCGTTCACTTGAGGTTATCAATGCGTGCGCGCTGAAAAAGTCTGAGTCTAGGAGCTGGAACGCTCCCGCGTAACCGGCAAAGCTACCTGAATGACGGAAGGCAGTCCAGCCGAGAGGGGCTGGCACTTCGCCACAACACAAGGCATGCTAGCCGCCCTCCGGGCGTCCGGCTTATAGTGCACGTCGCGCCAGTCCAGCCAAACCGCAGGATTACAGCTTGTCCAAAGTCTCTCCGCCAGCGTCTGCAAGCACCACCCAAGCAGTGCCCGGCTCACCCCTGCGCGGAACATTAAAAGGCGCACTGGCGACATTGGTGCTTTTGCTGCTGGCGCTGCTGTTCTGGCAACTGCTCGATCAACTGCGCGAAACCCAGAAAAACCAGCGCCAGTACACCATCGACTACACCGCCGACCTCGCCTCGCAGGTCAGCCTGAACATGGCGCTGAACGCGCAAATCGCCCTCAACCTGCTACCGATCGTCCAGCAGCCGCAATCAGCCGACGAACAGCAGGCGTTGTTGCGCAAGCTCCAGCAATCGCTACCTGACCTGCGCAGTCTGGCGCTGCTCAGCCCATCCGGGAAAATCCTCAGCGACAGCGCCGTCGACAGCCCCGACGCGGAGTACCTCACCGAACTGGTACGCCGCAGCCACGCCCAGGCTCACTATTTCAGCAATGCCGACGACGGCTCCGTGGTGCATCTATTACTGCACCAGGCCAGCGGCAGCACACGCGGCTATTGGGCCTTGCGCCTGACCCCGACATTTTTCGAGTCGTTGACCAAGCAAGGTGAAACCGGCGCACGTCCGCTGTGGCTGGTGGAAAACCGCATCAACCATCAGATCATCAGCCGTGACGAAAGCCTGCCGTCGGCCAAGACCAGCATCCTCACCCCCGACGATCTGACCGACACCGTACTGACCGTGCCGTTGAGCAGTAGCGACTGGCAGTTGCGCGGGCTGTTTGATCGCCAGCGCGTGCTCGAAGAATTGCTCCCGGCGTTCATCGGCAAATGCCTGCTCGGCCTGGCGTTCTCGTTGCTGCCGGTAATTGCCCTGCTGAACATGCGCCGTCGCCAGCGTCAGTTGCATGAAGGTCGCCGGCGTTATCAGGACATCTTCGAAGGCACCGGCGTTGCGCTGTGCGTGCTCGATCTGTCCGGACTCAAGCAGGAATTCGACAAAGCGCAGATTCAGACCAGCGATCAGCTCAAGGCCTGGCTCGACCAGCCACAACAGCGCCAGCAACTGTTGCAGGAACTGCGCGTCACCGAGGTCAATCAGGTGGCGCTGCAACTGCTCAACGTCAATTCCTGCGACCACGCCTGGCAACTGCTGATCGACGGTCATCCGCACCAGCAGTGCGCCATCGGCAATCAAGTGCTTGATGCCGTGCTCCAGCAGCAAAAACAGCTGGAACTGGAAATCAAACTGCCGGACATCAATGGCCGCGATCAGCATCTGTGGATGGTCTTGCGTCTGCCGCAGGAACAGCATGATTACAAAGCGGTGATCCTCAGCATCAACGACATCACCAGCCGCAAGCTGATCGAACTGTCGTTGCTGGAGCGCGAAGGCTTCTGGTCGGACGTGGTGCGCACCGTGCCGGATCATCTGTACGTGCAGGACGTGATCAGCCAGCGGATGATTTTCAGCAACCACCACCTCGGCCAGACGCTGGGCTACAACCGCTCCGAGTTGCACCAGATGGGCGAGTATTTCTGGGAAATCCTCCTGCACCCGGAAGACGCCGACTACTACCATCGCTCGCGACAGCTGCAACGTCATGCCGGTTACAGCCAGTTGCTGCAATGCCAGTTGCGTTTCCGTCATCGCGACGGCAAGTGGCGGCGTTTCGACATTCGCGAACAAGCGCTGGCCCGCGACAAGCACGATCAAGTCACGCGGATCATCGGCGTGGCCAAGGACATCACCGAGCAGATCGAAGCCAGCGAATCCCTGCGCGACAGCGAGCAGCGTTACCGGATGCTCGCCGAAAGCATCAGCGACGTGATTTTCTCCACCGACAGCAAGCTCTCGCTGAATTACGTCAGCCCGTCGGTGCAAGCGGTGCTGGGCTACGACGCCGAGTGGATTTTCCAGAACGGCTGGCAATCGACTATCGCCAACCCGCAACAACTGAGCGGCATCTACACCTTGATGGATCGGGTCAGCAAGGCACTCGATAAACCCGAGCAATTGGCGGTGCTGCGCAGTCAGGTACAGACCCAGTTGTTCCTGTTCGACTGCCTGCGCGCCGATGGCCGCAAGATCCCGATCGAGCTGCGACTGGTGCTGGTCTGGGACGAAAACGGCACCTTTGAAGGCGTACTCGGCGTCGGTCGCGACATCAGCCAGCAACGCCGCGCCGAGAAAGACCTGCGCATGGCCGCCACGGTATTCGAGCATTCGACTTCCGCGATTCTGATCACCGACCCGGCGGGCTACATCGTACAAGCCAACGAAGCGTTCAGTCGGGTCAGCGGCTACGCAGTGACCGAAGTGCTCGATCAGTTGCCGAACATGCTCACCGTCGATGAGCAGCAGGACGCGCACCTGCGCTATGTGCTCAAGCAACTGCATCAGCACAGCACCTGGGAAGGCGAAGTCTGGCTCAAACGGCGTAATGGCGAACACTACCCGGCGTGGGTCGGCATCACCGCAGTGCTCGATGATGAAGGCGACCTTGCCAGCTACGTGTGCTTCTTCAGCGATATCAGCGAGCGCAAGGCCAGCGAGCAGCGGATTCACCGCCTCGCCTATTACGACGCCCTGACTCATCTGCCGAACCGCACGCTGTTCCAGGATCGCCTGCACACCGCGCTGCAATCGGCGGAACGGCAGAAGTCGTGGGTAGTGCTGATGTTCCTCGACCTCGACCGTTTCAAACCGATCAACGACTCCCTCGGCCACGCCGCTGGCGACCGTATGCTCAAGGAAATGGCCACGCGCCTGCTCGGTTGCGTCGGCGATGACGACACCGTGGCGCGGATGGGTGGCGACGAATTCACCTTGCTCCTGCAACACCGCTCCAGCCGTGAAATGGCACTGAACCGGGCGATTCATGTCGCCGAACAGATTCTTGCCAGTCTGGTGAAACCGTTTGTGCTGGAGGGCCGCGAGTTCTTCGTCACGGCGAGTATCGGTATCGCCCTGAGCCCGCAGGACGGCAACGAACTCAGTCAGTTGATGAAGAACGCCGACACCGCGATGTACCACGCCAAGGAGCGCGGCAAGAACAACTTCCAGTTCTATCAGGCCGACATGAACGCCAGTGCGCTGGAACGTCTGGAGCTGGAAAGCGACTTGCGCCACGCCTTGGAACAGAACGAATTCGTCTTGTATTACCAACCGCAGTTCAGCGGCGATGGCAAACGCCTGACCGGTGCCGAAGCGCTGCTGCGCTGGCGTCATCCTCGCCGCGGACTGGTGCCGCCGGGGGACTTCATTCCGGTACTGGAAGAACTCGGTCTGGTGGTCGACGTCGGCGACTGGGTGATCAGCGAAGCCTGCCGTCAGCTCAAGAGCTGGCATCAGAGCCGCGTGCGTGTGCCGAAAGTCTCGGTGAACATCTCGGCGCGGCAGTTCTCCGACGGCCAGCTCGGCACACGAATCGCCACCATCCTGCGCGAAACCGGTTTGCCGCCAGCCTGTCTTGAGCTGGAGCTGACCGAAAGTATTCTGATGCGTGAAGTCAGCGAGGCTATGCAGATTCTCGCCGGCCTGAAAAACCTCGGTCTGAGTATCGCGGTCGATGACTTCGGCACCGGTTATTCATCGCTGAACTACCTCAAGCAGTTCCCGATTGATGTGCTGAAGATCGACCGTACCTTCGTCGACGGTTTGCCGTCCGGTGAACAGGATGCGCAGATCGCCCGGGCAATTATTGCGATGGCCCACAGCCTGAATCTGGCGGTGATCGCCGAGGGCGTGGAAACTCATGAACAGCTGGATTTCCTGCGTGAGCATGGTTGTGATGAGGTTCAGGGTTATCTGTTCGGGCGGCCGATGCCGGCGAGCCGGTTCGAGGCGCAGTTCAGCAATGATGCGCTGTTCATGTTCGACTGAATATCCGCGGCGCTGCCATCGCCAGCAGGCTGGCTCCCACAGGAGTTGATCTCGATCACGGAATTTGCAGGCTATCGCGATTACTGTGGGAGCCAGCCTGCTGGCGATTAGGCCGGTAAAAGCACCGCACATCTGTCATGAACGCCACTTGTCTGCGACATGATGTCGTTTCATATGCCATACAAAACCCATTGGGTTAGAATGCCCCCCTTTTCTGCCCCGATCCTTGAGGACCGCCATGTTCAGCCGTGATTTGACTATTGCCAAGTACGACGCCGACCTTTTTGCCGCCATGGAGCAAGAAGCTCAGCGCCAGGAAGAACACATCGAGCTGATCGCTTCGGAAAACTACACCAGCCCAGCGGTGATGGAAGCTCAAGGCTCGGTTCTGACCAACAAGTACGCCGAAGGCTACCCGGGCAAGCGTTACTACGGTGGTTGCGAGTTCGTTGACATCGTCGAGCAGCTTGCAATTGATCGAGCCAAAGAGCTGTTCGGCGCCGATTACGCCAACGTTCAGCCGCACGCCGGTTCGCAAGCCAACGCTGCCGTTTACCTGGCGTTGCTGCAAGGTGGCGATACCATTCTGGGCATGAGCCTGGCCCACGGTGGTCACCTGACCCACGGTGCCAGCGTTTCGTCCTCCGGCAAGCTGTACAACGCCGTTCAGTACGGTATCGATGCCAACGGCCTGATCGACTACGACGAAGTCGAGCGTCTGGCTGTAGAGCACAAGCCAAAAATGATCGTGGCCGGTTTCTCTGCCTACTCGCAGATCCTCGACTTCCCGCGCTTCCGCGAAATCGCTGACAAGGTTGGCGCTTACCTGTTCGTCGACATGGCTCACGTGGCTGGTCTGGTCGCCGCTGGCGTCTACCCGAACCCGGTGCCATTCGCTGACGTCGTGACCACCACCACGCACAAGACCCTGCGCGGTCCACGTGGCGGTCTGATCCTGGCTCGCGCCAACGCCGAGATCGAGAAGAAGCTGAACTCCGCAGTATTCCCGGGCGCCCAGGGTGGCCCGCTGGAGCACGTGATCGCCGCCAAGGCAATCTGCTTCAAGGAAGCGCTGCAGCCTGAGTTCAAGGCTTATCAGGAACAAGTCGTGCTGAACGCCCAGGCCATGGCCGAAGTGTTCATCGAGCGTGGTTTCGACGTGGTTTCCGGCGGTACCAAGAACCACCTGTTCCTGCTGTCGCTGATCAAGCAGGACATCTCCGGTAAAGACGCCGACGCCGCTCTGGGCAAAGCGTTCATCACCGTGAACAAGAACTCGGTGCCTAACGATCCACGTTCGCCGTTCGTCACTTCCGGTCTGCGCTTCGGTACTCCGGCTGTGACCACTCGCGGCTTCAAGCAAGCAGAGTGCAAAGAGCTGGCTGGCTGGATCTGCGACATCCTGGCTGACCTGAACAACGAAGCGGTGATCGACGCCGTTCGTGAGAAAGTCAAAGCCATCTGCAAGAAGCTGCCGGTATACGGCGCTTAATCAGCCCCGCTGACTCGCAGTAAAAAAACCGGCCAGAGATGGCCGGTTTTTTATTGCCCGCAAAAAAGTTTCGAACCGCGAGACGCTCAAGGTCGGGGCGTTGCGCGCAACTGGTAAGACCGGTCATGCCAATTCGTCAGTTTTCACTTGCGAACCTCAGAAACCACGGCCTAGACTGCGCCTGCACTGGACATACCGGTAAGACCACAATAATTAAGTCCTGAATCTGATGCGCCAAGCGCACGGCAGCCAGGACACCGACCAGGATTCCTCCCATGCTCAGATGGTGCTCGCGTTCAATCTTCCTTCAAGTGGTTCTCGGACTGGTGCTCGGCATCGTCTGCGGGCTGACCCTGCCTGAATACTCGGCCCAGCTCAAACCGCTCGGCGACGGCTTCATCAAACTGATCAAGATGCTCATCGGCCTGATCGTGTTCTGCGTGGTCGTCAGCGGCATCAGCGGCGCGGGCGATCTGAAGAAGGTCGGGCGTATCGGCCTCAAGTCAGTGATCTACTTCGAAGTGCTGACCACCATCGCCCTGGTGATCGGTCTGGTGTTCGCCTTCAGTACCGGGATCGGCAGCGGCGCCAATATCCATCTGGAGCAACTGTCCGCCGCAGACATGGGCGACATCGCCCAGCGCGGCCAGCACATGCACACCACCACGCAGTTCCTGATGGATCTGATCCCGACCTCGGTGATCGGCGCCTTTGCCGACAACAACATTCTGCAAGTGCTGCTGTTCTCGGTGCTGTTCGGCAGCGCGTTGAATCTGGTGGGCGAGGCCGCTTCCGGGATCTCGCGGCTGATCAACGAACTGAGCCATGTGATCTTCCGGATCATGGGCATGATCGTGCGTCTGGCGCCGATTGGCGTGTTCGGCGCCATCGCGTTCACCACCAGCAAATATGGCCTCGATTCGCTGCAACATCTGGGCAGTCTGGTGGGCCTGTTCTACCTGACCTGCATGGCGTTCGTCAGTGTGATTCTGGGTCTGGTGATGCGCGCCTCCGGCCTGCGTTTGTGGCCGCTGCTCAAGTACCTGCGTGAAGAATTGCTGATCGTCATGGGCACCGCTTCGTCCGACGCTGTGTTGCCGCAGATCATGCGCAAACTCGAACACTTGGGCATCGGCAGCTCGACGGTCGGATTGGTGATCCCTACTGGTTACTCGTTCAACCTCGACGGCTTTTCGATCTACCTGACACTGGCCATCGTGTTCATCGCCAACGCCACCGGCACGCCGCTGGCGATGACTGATTTGCTGACGATTCTGCTGGTGTCGCTGATCACGTCCAAAGGTGCGCACGGCATTCCGGGTTCGGCGCTGGTGATTCTTGCGGCAACACTGACGGCAATTCCGGCGATTCCGGTGGTGGGACTGGTGTTGGTTTTGGCGGTGGACTGGTTCATGGGCATTGGCCGCGCATTGACCAATCTGATCGGCAACTGCGTCGCCACCGTGGCCATCGCTCGCTGGGAAAAAGACATCGATGTGCAACGGGCGAACAAGGTGCTCAACGGCGAGCAAGGCTATAACTTTCAGGCAAGAAAACCGGCCCCTCAAGCGGCTGCCAAAGAATTTTGAATGACCACCGTGCCTGCCCGACCGCAGGCACGGCTCATGGAGCGAACCAGTGATCAGCACCTCAACCGTCGTCAACTCAGTCGTAGAAAAACTGCGCGCCGCACTGGCCCGTGGTCAATGGCGCTCCGGCGACATGCTCCCCGGCCAGCGTGAACTGGCGGAACAACTGGGCATCAGCCGCCCAAGCCTGCGCGAAGCGGTGATCGTCCTGGAAACCCTTGGCCTCGTACGTTCGATGCCGGGCAAAGGCGTGGTGGTGCTCGACGCACAACTGAGCGACAGCCAAAGCCACGACAGTGCAGTGGCCGGTGCCAGCCTCGAAGACGTGCTGCAACTGCGCTACACCCTCGAACCGTTCATCGTTGGTCTGGTGGCGCAATCGATCAGCAGCAAGGAAGTCGGGCAACTGCGCCTGACCCTGATGGACATGCGCGAAGCCCTTGAGGCCGGCGACAGTGAAGCCGGGGTCAGCGCCTACATCGCCTTCCACGAAGAACTGTTCACCCTGACCTCGAACCCGATCTTCCAGAGCGTCGTGCAGCAAACCAGCAACGCCCTCAAGCAGAGCGCCGAGGTGCTGCGCAATTCCCCGGAACACCTCGCTGAGCGTCTGGAGGAAAACGAAGCCGTGGTTCGCGCGATCCGCAGCAAGAACAGCGCCCAGGCCAGCGCCGAAATGCGCCGGCACATTCTGCGCGAAGGTCAGCGCATGGGCATCGAGCTGAATATTCCGGAAGACAATCTGAGTCGTTAAACCGTTTCGCACTGGAGACCGGTCATGAACAGTTTTGCCACACCTGCGCGCACTCGGCAGATCACAACTGCCCTGCACCATCTCGATTCACACACGGTGGAAGATGATCTGTACGCTCGGGTATTTGACGCCATTCTCGAACAACGCATTACCTCCTCCAGTCACTTTACGCCACAAAGCCTGGCCCAGATGTTCGATGCTCCGCGCAGTGTCATACAACGGGTTCTGACCCGTTTGGCGCACCAGCAAGTGGTTATTCTGCGGCCCAATCATCGCCCGACGATTACCGCTACCGATCAGGAGCAAGCCCGACAAGTGCTTCATGCTCGCAGGCTGGCCGAATCAACTGTGGTTCAGATTTTTTGCGAGCGCCATCGCCCGCACGCGATCAGTCGACTGCGTGAAAAGGTTCGACAACAGCGACTGTGCCTCACACAAGGGCAACAGGGCCCGGCTATTCGTTTGTCCGGCGAGTTTCATCTGATGCTCGCCGAACTTGCCGGTAATCGACCGCTGACACACTTTCTCGGCAGCCTGGTACCGCTGACCTCATTGTTGATCGCACAGGACGTACGCCACGCTGATCCACACCTCGCGGCCGATTGGCACGCGACGATCATCGATGCTTTGGAGCGATCCGATCAGCAGCTGACCACTAAACTAATGCAGCAATACCTCCACAAACTTGAACTTATACTTACCACTACAACACTTTGAAGGCTTATGTTTATTAAGTGGCCAGCACTCCTACATGCAGGCCTGCTGCCTGTCACCGAAAATTCAATGCCCCCTTCCCGCCAACATAACGATACACTCCACTTCTGCCCGCCAACTAAAAACTGATTACCATCCGAGTTCCCCGCCCAACTCACGGATGAGATCATGAGCAGCAATAGACAAAAATCATTTGTAGCCACCCTGCAACTTTACAATGAACACCTGCACCTTCTGGACAACCTCCACAAAGAACCCATCAAAAGAACCGTGACTATTTTTTCCGGCGGTTTTTATACAGGCGCCTCGTCAACAGTAGACGACTCATACTTATTGGGCCTGCGACCGCGAGAGCACTCCGTAGACATCACGCCACTTAAACTCTACTTCCGCTGCGCAGAAGACTATTACACGCTAAAAATATTATCCCCCGGGGCTCACACCGACAAGTATCTAAGCAAGGACGACTTCGGTGTGCTCGGTGCATTCCCGGCTGCTGGGAGCGAAACCACATCCTTCAATCTGCTGGACATGAACAACAACATCATCACGCTGGATCAACTGCATGGCGAGAGCCAGCGAATCAGGCTCAAAGCACGTAACGCAGGCCAGATCAGCGCTTCTTTGCGTCGAGGGGCTCCGTATATCTATCTGGCGGACATCAAGAGTCAAGGGCTGGAGTTCAAACTGCGCATCAGTGAACGAAACGTCCCCTATCCCGATGATCCGAACGATATCTGAGATTCAAAGCCAATTTATTTGAAAACACTTTCAAGGAAGAACCATGAGCACTGATCAAGAAAAATCCTTCATCGCCACCTTCAGCACACAGTTTGGAAAACCACACTTCCCCGGACTGACATATGGCCGAACAATCAAAACACCCAATATGGACTACGCTCCGTTTCGCTTCGAATCGCACATGGATGTTTCCAACTATTTGTTTCTGAAGCCCGAAGTACCCGCCAACTCGCTAACCTTTTACTTTCGGTGCCTGGATGACTACTACACGATCTACATTTTCACCAAAGGCACTTACTATTATCAGACGCTGAGTAACGAAGAAGATGATTTTCTCAACCCCCACGTCCCTCATGAGGGCGACCAGACAACGTTTAATCTACTGAGCAAGAATGGCAAGGTTATTACTCTTGACGATCTTGCCACTGATACGCCAACCATCAGAATACGAACTCGCGGCGGCAAAGTCCTGCAAGAAGGACGTTCGCGCAGACCCTATGATCCGGTAGTTGGCACCGCCGTACGCCTCGATTCGCCAAGCAACGCGGCCGTCCTCGATTTCAAACTGAACATTCTGCAGCGCAATGCACCTTACTGATTGAACCCCTGCACTCTACGACTTGCACCCTCGCCCACCGGTTTGAGCGAGAGTGCAAGCCGCGCTCACTTGGCTGCTACGCGGGCAAATCCGTCGCGGATTTTTTCCTCAGGCAGTTCATCGGCAATAAACACGATCACACTCTCCCGCGCCTCACCCTCGGCCCATTCGGTGTCCCAGTCGAAACCGTAAAGCTTCAAGACCCCTTGGAACACCAGCCGCCGATCTTCGCCGGCAATGCTCAGCACGCCTTTGTAACGCAGCAATTGCTTGCCGTGTTCCTCCAGCAACTCATTCATGAACTCGCTGAGCTGATCGATATCCAGCGGCTGCTCCGTACGCAGTACCAGACTGGAAATGCGATCGATCGATGGCGCCTTGCTCACCGGTCGCAGGCTCATCCCGCCGCCAAGATCGGCATTGAGATTGAAACCGCGCACATCGAGCAATTCGGCCAGATCAATGTTGCCGTGTTCGACCACGCGGATCGGCGCACGGCGGTTGATCCGCGTCAGACGCTCGCTGAGTGCGGTGAATGCCGCTGCATCCACCAGATCGGTCTTGCTCACCAGCAAGCGGTCGGCAAAACCGATCTGCGCCTGGGCAATGGTCTGGGTCAGGTGTTGCTCGGCGTGAGCCGCGTCCACCAGGGTGATGATGCCGTCGAGGATGTAGCGCTCGCGCAGTTCTTCATCGATAAAAAAGGTCTGGGCCACCGGTGCCGGATCGGCCAGGCCAGTACATTCGATCACCAGACGGTCGAAGGCAATTTCGCCGCTGTCCAGCCGTTCGAGCAGCAGGTACAGGGCTTTGGTCAGATCGGTGTGGATGGTGCAGCAGACGCAGCCGTTGGCCAGCGTCATGACTTGCACCGGCTCGTCGCCCAGCAATTGGGTGTCGATACCGGCGTCACTGAATTCGTTTTCGATCACGGCGATTTTAAGACCGTGCTCGGCTTTCAGCAGGTGGCGCAGCAAGGTGGTCTTGCCGGCGCCGAGAAAACCGCTGAGGACTGTTACCGGGATGGGAGAGGACAAAACTCGATCTCCTGATAAGAAACACAAAACAAATGTGGGAGCCAGCCTGCTGGCGATGAGGGGGTGTCATTCGACATTGCTATCGAATGACACTGCGCCATCGCTGGCAGGCCAGCTCCCACAGGGGGATTGCAGCAACCTCGGCTGTCAGCTCAACAGCACTTCGGCCCACCCTTGCCACCGTAACGGGCTTCCTGACGTTCGCGGAAGAACATCTCGTAGCTCATCACCGGTTTGTCCGGGTGTTTGGTTTGCATATGCTCGACGTAGGTGTCGTAGTCGGGCATGCCGACCATCAGGCGCGCAGCCTGACCGAGGTATTTACCGAGGCGACTCAGGTCATTGAACATGGTGCAATCCTCTGGTTACGCGTCCGGCAGAGCCTGGAATGGCGATTCTTTGTCCGTACGTTCTTTTTGACCCCAGGCGGCGATGCCGACCTTGAGCGCATAGAACAGGATGCTGAATACCACGAACAGGAACAGCGCGGTGAGCGTTGCGTTGGTGTAGGCGTTGAAGATCACGTGCTGCATCTGATCGATGCTCTTGGCCGGGGCAAGAATCTGACCGTTGGCCAACGCATCGCTGTACTTCTTGGCCAGCGACAGGAAACCGATTGCCGGGTTGGCGTCGAACAGTTTGATGAAGCCTGCGGTCGTGGTGCAGATCAGCAGCCAGGCTGCCGGCAGCAAGGTGACCCAGATGTAGCGTTGACGCTTCATTTTGATCAGCACAACGGTGCCAAGCATCAGCGCGATACCGGCCAGCATCTGGTTGGAGATACCGAACAGCGGCCACAAGGTGTTGATGCCGCCCAGTGGATCGATCACGCCCTGGTACAGCAACCAGCCCCACATCGCCACACAACCGGCGGTGGCGATCAGGTTGGCAGTCCACGATTCAGTACGTCGCAGTGCCGGAACGAAGGAGCCGAGCAGATCCTGCAGCATGAAACGCCCGGCACGGGTACCGGCGTCGACAGCGGTCAGAATGAACAGCGCTTCGAACAGGATCGCAAAGTGGTACCAGAACGCCATGGTGTTTTCACCCGGCAGGACACTGTGCAGGATCTGCGCGATACCGACCGCCAGGGTCGGCGCACCACCGGCACGGGCCAGGATGGTGGTTTCGCCGATGTCGTGCGCCACGGCTTGCAGCGCCTCAGGGGTAATCGCGAAGCCCCAACTGGAGACCACTTGCGCAACCGATGCCACATCGCTGCCGACCACGGCAGCCGGGCTGTTCATGGCGAAGTACACGCCAGGCTCGATCACCGAAGCGGCGACCATGGCCATGATGGCGACGAACGACTCCATCAGCATGCCGCCGTAACCGATGTAACGGGCGTTGGTTTCGTTATCCAGCAACTTCGGCGTGGTGCCCGAAGAAATCAGCGCGTGGAAACCGGAAACCGCACCGCAGGCAATGGTGATGAACAGGAACGGGAACAGACCGCCCTTCCATACCGGGCCAGTGCCGTCGACGAACTGGGTCAGCGCGGGCATTTTCAGCTCGGGCATGGTCACCAGAATGCCGATTGCCAGAGCAATGATGGTGCCGATCTTGAGGAATGTGGAGAGGTAGTCACGCGGTGCCAGAATCAGCCACACCGGCAGCGATGCCGCCACGAAACCGTAACCCACCAGCATCCAGGTGATTTGCACGCCAGTGAAGGTGAAGGCCTTGGCCCATACCGGATCGGCAGCAATCTGCCCACCCAGCCAGATCGAACCCAGCAGCAGCAATACGCCGACCACGGAGATCTCGCCGATGCGACCCGGACGGATGTAGCGCATATAAATGCCCATGAACATCGCGATCGGGATGGTCGCCATCACGGTAAAGATGCCCCACGGGCTCTCGGCCAGTGCTTTGACCACGATCAGCGCCAGCACCGCGAGGATGATGATCATGATCAGGAAGCAACCGAACAGTGCAATGGTGCCGGGAACGCGGCCCATTTCTTCACGCACCATGTCGCCCAGGGAACGGCCGTTGCGCCGGGTCGACATGAACAGAACCATGAAGTCCTGCACCGCGCCCGCCAGCACCACGCCGGCAATCAGCCACAACGTGCCGGGCAAGTAGCCCATCTGCGCCGCCAATACCGGGCCGACCAAAGGCCCCGCGCCGGCGATGGCCGCGAAGTGGTGACCGAAGAGAATGTGTTTGTTGGTCGGAACGTAATCCAGACCGTCATTGTTGAGCACGGCGGGGGTGGCCCGGCGTGGATCGAGTTGCATCACATTGTTTGCGATGAACAGACTGTAGTAACGGTACGCAACCAGATAAATGGCCACGGCAGCGACCACAATCCACAAGGCGTTGATCGCCTCGCCTCGGCGCAATGCCACTACGCCCAGGGCGCACGCTCCTACGATTGCCAGCAGCAGCCAGGGTAAGTGGCGTAGCAGGCTATTATTATTTTTCATTTTATTATTCCAGCCAGGGTGGACAAGAAAGACAGCCACCTCGAGTTTAGCGCTACTGGCGGTAAAGACCATACCCCGACGTTGGTCTGGGCCCCCGTCCTGGCTGGCACGCTTGAACAATGCGGGTCTATAGTCAGCGAACATCAGGAGGATTGCGCCATGAGTGAACAGCCTGCCAATCGTCGCCGTTTCAAACGTATCGCGTTCGATGCCAGAACCGAATTGCGCCAAGGTGAATTCATCTGGCCAGTGAAGCTGATCGACTTGTCACTCAAGGGACTGCTGATCGAGCGGCCGGAACCGTGGCTAGGGAATGCAGAGCAGATTTTCTATGTCGACATCCATCTGAGTGAGGACGCCGAAATTCAGATGGATGTGCAGTTGAAGCACGATGACCACGGGCAGCTTGGCTTTGTCTGCCGACACATCAATCTGGAATCGATCCAGCGTTTGCGGCGGTTGATCGAACTGAACCTGGCGGACGAAGCAGAGCTTGAGCGCGAACTGGGTGCCCTGATCGAACTTTGATCCCTGTAGGAGCTGCCGAAGGCTGCGATCTTTTGATCTTGATCTTAAAAAAATCAAAAGATCGCAGCCTTCGGCAGCTCCTACACGGGATTCGGGGTTATTCGAAGAGCGCGTCGAGGGCTTGTTCTAGTCGGGTCACGGCGATGATCTGCAAGCCTGGCGGCGATTCTTTCGGCGCATTGCCCTTGGGAACGATTGCGCGCTTGAAGCCATGTTTGGCCGCTTCCTTCAGTCGCTCCTGACCGCTCGGCACCGGACGAACTTCACCGGACAGGCCAACCTCACCGAACACCAGCAGATCATGCGGCAGCGGCCGGTTGCGCAAACTCGACATCACCGCCGCCATCAGCGCCAGATCCGATGCAGTTTCCAGCACCTTGACCCCGCCGACCACGTTGAGAAATACATCCTGATCGTGGGTCGGAATACCGCCGTGACGGTGCAGGACCGCAAGCAACATCGCCAAGCGGTTCTGATCCAGACCCAACGTCACCCGGCGCGGGTTGGCCAAGTGACTGTCATCGACCAGTGCCTGCACTTCCACCAACATTGGCCGGGTGCCTTCCCACGTCGCCATCACCACACTGCCCGGGACTTCTTCCTGAGCCCGTGTAAGAAAAATCGCCGAAGGGTTGGAGACTTCTTTCAGGCCCTTGTCGGTCATGCCGAACACGCCCAGTTCGTTCACTGCGCCGAAACGGTTTTTCACCGCCCGCAGCAGGCGCAACCGCCCATCGGACTCGCCTTCGAAATACAGCACGGTGTCGACCATGTGCTCGAGAACGCGTGGACCTGCCAGCGCGCCTTCCTTGGTGACGTGGCCGACGAGGAAAATCGCCGTGCCGCTTTGCTTGGCATAACGCACCAGCAGCGCCGCACTTTCGCGAACCTGAGACACGCCACCCGGCGCCGATTGCAACTGTTCGGTGAAAATCGTCTGGATCGAGTCGATCACCATCACTTTCGGTTTTTCGACCCGAGCAGTGGCGATGATGGTTTCGATGCAGGTTTCAGTCATCACCCGCAGTTGATCCTGCGGCAGACCAAGGCGACGAGCGCGCATCGCCACTTGCTGCTGGGATTCCTCGCCGGTGACGTACAGCGCCGACATGCTCTTGGCGAGATTGCACAGGGTCTGCAGCAAAATAGTCGATTTACCGATCCCGGGATCACCGCCGATCAGCACCACCGAACCATCGACCAGACCGCCACCCAACACCCGATCCAGCTCACTGGACGCGGTGGAAAAACGTGGAATTTCTTCGACGCTGACCTCAGCCAGGGTCTTGATCTGTGCCTGCTGCCCGGTCCAGCCGGTACGACCTGCCGGCGCCGCAGCACCGCCGCTCTCGATCATGGTTTCGGTCAGGGTGTTCCAGGCACCGCATTCGCCGCACTGCCCGGCCCACTTGGGAAAGGTTGCGCCGCACTCGGTGCAGCCATACATGCGCTTGGCCTTGGCCATCTGAACTCCCGGGGCAAAACCGCGATGATAACGCAGGCGTGGCCGATCAGCGCGGCGCGGCGGTACGGATTTCTCCGCTGGCCAGACGCGCGGCGCTGTTGCCCAACGGATCTTCGGCATTCAGGTCGGCGCCCTTGGCCTTGAGCGCATCGAGCAATTCCTGGCGTTTGAACAATCCTGCGTACATCGCTGCGGTTTGTCCGGCGCCATTACGCTGATCGGGACTGCATTCGCTGGCCATCAATCGTCGAGCGATCTGTAACTCGCCTTTGAAAATCGCGCCCATCAGTGCGGTATTCCCCCGCTGATCCTGAGCGCAAGCGTCTGCTCCTGCATCGAGCAACCTGTCCACCGCCGTCCCTTGGCCGTGATAAGCCGCCAGAATCAGCGCGGTGTAGCCCTTGTCGTCACGGGTATCGAGCGAGTAACCGGACTCGATGAAGGTCTCGAGCATCGGCACGTCACCACGCCGGGCGGCATCGAAATAGTAGTTTTGCAATTCGACCCGGATGGCTTCGGGATTCTGTTGCGCCGGTGCCGCCAGTGCCCCGAAGGACAGACACCCGAGCAATAAAAGAAAAATACGCATCAGTAGCCTCCTCAAGCGCAACGCGGGGCTGACTCACACCCCGCGTTGCGTAGCGTCGAATCAGTCGACCAGTTTCGCCGCCAGTGCCTTGACCCGACTCAGGTCGCCCTTGGCCACTTTGGTCACGCCGGTGCCGTACTCGGGATCGGCCTTATAAAGGAAGGACAGGATGATGTGTTTGCTCTCATCGTCGGTTGTGGCCAGTGAGCCGCCAAAACTGGCGATCAGGTCCTGACGCTCGCTCTTGCTGAACGAGCGATACAGGTCGCCGGCCTGCTTGAAATTCTGCTCACGCCGGATTTTCGCCTGCTGCGTGCTGCCGGACAGCGCCAACTGGCTGTAACGCGCACTCTGCGGTTCGTCACGCTGCTGCAAACGGCTCGGCTGATAATTCACCCCGGAAGCGCTGGCACCGATGTTCATTGCGCCATCCTGATTGCCATTGTTCACCGGCACTTTTGGCGCATTGATTGGCAGTTGCAAAGCATTGGCGCCTAACCGATACAACTGCGTGTCGGCATAAGAGAACACTCGCCCCTGCAACAAACGATCTTCCGAAGGTTCGATGCCCGGGACAACATTGGACGGTGCCATGGCAACTTGTTCGGTTTCCTGGAACACGTTTGCCGGATTACGGTTCAACACCATTTGTCCAACTTTTCGTTCAGGAACATTCGGCCAAATCTTGGTCGCGTCCAATGGATCGAAATCAAACTTGGACAAATCTTGCGGATTCAGCACCTGGACGTACAAGTCCCACTTCGGAAAGTTACCCTTATTGATATGGGTTACCAAATCATCAGTCATGTGACTGTAGTTCTGACCCTGAACTTTTGTCACTTCTTCCGGAGTCAGGTTTTTTATCCCCTGCTGGCTCTTCCAGTGAAACTTTACGTAGTGCACTTCACCCTTGGCATTGACCAACTTGTAAGCGTGGACACCATTGCCATCCATCTCCCGATAACTGGCCGGAGTTCCTGAATTCGAGTAGAGCTCGGTCAGTGTGCGAGTAGCTTCCGGTACATGGGAGAAGAAGTCGAAACGACGCGAATCATCGTCGAGGTTAGTTCGTGGGTCGGGTTTGAAGGCGTGCACCATGTCCGGGAACTTGATCGCATCGCGGATGAAAAATGTCGGGAAATTGTTGCCCACCAGATCCCAATTGCCATCAGCGGTGTAGAACTTGGTGGCAAAACCGCGTGGGTCGCGCAGGGTTTCCGGCGAGTGGTTGCCGTGCACCACGGCCGAGAAGCGCACGAACACCGGCGTGCTTTGGCCGCTGGCGAAGACTTTGGCCTTGCTCAGGTCGCTGAGGTCGTTGGTCACCGTGAATGTGCCATGGGCACCGGTACCCCGGGCATGCACTACACGCTCGGGAATGCGTTCACGGTCGAAACGCTGCAGTTTCTGGATCAGTTGCATGTCCTGCAACAGCACCGGGCCGCTGGGTCCGGCAGTTTGCGAGTTCTGATTGTCACCGACCGCAGCACCGTTATCACGGGTCAGTGGCGCCGCGTTCACCGAGAAGGTCAACAGACTGGCGGTCAATACGCCAAGCGTGCGGCGATGGGGAAAAGCCCCTAAGCCAAGTATGGAATTCATATCAGGTTCCTCTGGTTGTTTTGGGCGCATCCAGGTGCGCCAACCAGAGGCTAGAGGGCTAATCCCGCGAACATAAATAGAAAGTTCGTAACTCGACGATTGAAATATTTGGCTTCCTGATCAGCGAGTTACGGCGTATTTCGCGCGCGATTAGTGGCACTTTGCAAACTTATCGTCGATTCATGTGTCGATAAAAACGGGCATTGTAAGAAGGTGTTTCGCGCAGGACGCGTTTTGCTGATTTACACTGCGTACACCAACCTCATCTGTAACAAGGAAATAACCTATGGGCGTGCTAAGTGAGTTCAAGGCCTTCGCGGTCAAAGGCAATGTGGTCGACATGGCCGTCGGTATCATCATCGGTGCCGCCTTCGGCAAAATCGTTTCATCGTTTGTCGGTGACGTGATCATGCCGCCGATCGGCTTGTTGATCGGTGGGGTGGATTTCAGTGATCTGGCCGTAACACTCAAGGCGGCGGATGGAACTGCCCCGGCCGTGGTGATGGCTTACGGCAAATTCCTGCAAACCATACTCGACTTCATCATCGTCGCCTTCGCGATCTTCATGGGCGTCAAAGCCATCAACCGCCTGAAGCGTGAAGAAGCCGTGGCCCCTACCCTGCCACCGGTACCGACCAAAGAAGAAGAATTGCTTGGCGAAATCCGTGACTTGCTCAAAGCCCAGAACACCCGGCCTTGACCGCTTCATGAGTAAAAACGGCGCCTGCGGGCGCCGTTTTTTTACCAGTAGTTTTCCACTGCCACCTGTCCCGGTCGCCGGCTCAGGCTCAGGCTCATACCCCGCTGTTTGAGCAGGGCCCGGGTGTCATCGATCATCTGTGGATTGCCGCACAGCATGACCCGCGAATGCTCAGGCGACAGCTCCAGGCCCGCTGCCCGCTCCAGGTCACCATTTTCGATCAACGTAGTGATGCGCCCCTTCAAGGCTGCGGGATGCTGTTCGCGGGTGACAGTAGGGATGAACTGCAGCTTATGCGCATGTTCCGCAAGGTAATCACGCTGTGCCAGTTGCGCGATCAACTGCAGATACGCCAGCTCCCGCGCTTCGCGCACGCTGTAGACCAGAATGATCCGTTCGAATTTTTCCCAGACCTCGAAGTCCTGCAGAATCGACAGGAACGGCGCCACACCGGTGCCTGTTGATAACAGCCAGAGATCGCGGCCGTCGACAAAGCGGTCGAGGGTCAGGTAACCAAACGCCTGGCGCTCCACCAGCAATGTGTCGCCGATCTGAAGGCGGCTCAACTCGCTGGTGAACTCACCGCCAGGCACCACGATGGAGAAGAACTCCAGGAACTCATCGTAGGGCGACGACACCATGGAATACGCCCGCCACACCGTACTGCCATCGGCTTTGGTGACACCGAGGCGGGCAAATTGCCCTGCCCGGAAGCGGAAACCTGCGTCGCGAGTGGTACGCAACGTAAACAGGCTGGGCGTCAGGGGTTGCACATCCAGCAAGGTCTGAGAGGTGAATTTCTCTGCACTGGCAGTCATGAGGCCTCCATTCAACGATGACCCAGTGTCGCGCAAAATCAGTTGCTTAAACACCGACACTTTGTGATGGCATTGCAATACTAAGCACCCCATCGAAACTTAATCTCGTTTGAAAACTGTGTTAAGTGGATGACACATCCACGCCCTTAGTATTGCGACTTAAATATAAATTCACAATCAAGCTAATAACCCTTTATTTAATATCGCTTGCACGCAAGAGCAAAAAGATTAGAACGAACTGTAAGAAACGTCCTACACTCGGCTGGGTGCAGGATCTTTGGATCCAAGGAGCACCCACTGGCAATGACTCACGGAGTTTGAGATGGAAATGTGGAAGGAGTCGCAATTAAAGCAACTGACTTTCGCAAGGGAAATAGATACCGCCTACCCGATCTTGTTGAGATTCGCCGAGAACATAGGATTCAATTTCTGCGCAATCTCACTGACGTCAACCGATCGAAGCGACGACTTTAATGCCTTGCAAATCAATAACTATCCGCAAACATGGAATCAACTTTATGAAAAACAGAACTACAGCAAAATTGACCCGGTAATAGCACACTGCACCCACTCAATGTTGCCGATTGTGTGGAGCAAAGAGATTTTTTCGCAAACGCCACAACTATGGTCAGACCTGCAACAACATGGACTGCGCCATGCCTGGTCACAATCGTTCCATCAAGCGGAATCAGGCCTGTGCACGACGCTCAGTCTTGCACGCAAAAATGGCCCTTTGAGCCCGCTTGAGCTGTATGAGCATTTTGGCTACATGTTTTACGTCACCAGCCATTTGAGCGATCTGTTTGCCAGAACTCTGCCCAAACGGCCGGCCAAGCCCGCTCAACCGAGACTGTCACCGCGAGAGCTGGAAGTGCTGAAGTTTTCAGCCGTCGGCAAGACAGCTTATGAGATTTCCAGAATCCTCTGCCTGAGCGAACGGACTGTGAATTACCACGTGCAAAACGTGATTATAAAATTGAACGTCTGCAACAAGATTTCAGCCGTGATTGCAGCCACCCGGATCGGGATTATCTGACCGGACGTCTCGCACGAACCAAAACCTGCGGGTGTTTCAACAGAAAAAAACGTACCATTTGCGACCTTCCTGAGCGATGACGTGTGCCTTTCACGCCGCATTCCGCTCGGTCGGTTCCGCCGCACGACACCTTGGGCCGCGGGACACCCGTTGATCACCCAGAGTCCCCGCCCCATGCCTTTGCTCGACACGCCTTTCGCCCAGCTCGATCTGATCCGCCAGCCTGAACAGCAGAATGAACCGCTGCAAGCCTTCGATGCGGCTGATGAATACCTGCTCAACCATCTGGCGGCTCAGCAACCGGCGGCAGAATCACGGGTACTGGTGCTCAACGACAGCTTTGGCGCATTGGCTGCAAGCCTGGTGGGCAAGGTCAAGGTCAGCAGCAGCGGCGATTCGTATCTGGCGTTTCAGGGGCTGGAAAAGAATCTGGTGCGTAATGGCCAGGCATTTAATGCCATCAGCGGCATCCCCGCCAGCGCGCCGTTCACTGGGCCTTTTGATCGAGTGCTGATTCGCGTGCCGAAGACGCTGGCATTGCTCGAAGAACAATTGATTCGCCTGCAAGGGCAACTGGCCCCAGGCGCAGAGGTGGTGGCGGCAGCGATGGTCAAGCACCTGCCGCGTGCGGCCGGTGATTTGCTGGAGCGTTACATCGGCCCGGTTCAGGCTTCACTGGCAGTAAAAAAAGCCCGGCTGCTGATCGCCACACCCGAGGCAAAAGCGCCTGCGGTCTCGCCCTACCCTTCGCGTTATCTGCTTGATGAGCCGGCCATCGAACTGCTCAATCACGCCAACGTGTTCTGCCGCGAAGGTCTGGACATCGGTACTCGCGCGTTCCTCCCGCATTTGCCGAAAAATCTGGGATCGGCCCGGGTCGCCGATCTCGGCTGTGGCAATGGCGTCCTGGCCATCGCCAGCGCTCTGCAAAACCCTGAAGCGCAGTACACGCTGGTTGATGAATCATTCATGGCGGTGCAGTCGGCCGCCGAGAACTGGCGAGCGGCGCTGGGCGACCGCGAGGTGATCGTGCGCGCCGATGACGGTCTGGCGGGTCAGGAACCACAATCGCTGGATGTGGTGCTGTGCAACCCGCCATTCCATCAGCAGCAGGTAGTCGGCGACTTCCTTGCCTGGCGCATGTTCCAGCAGGCGCGAGAAGCATTGGTGGTCGGCGGCGCGTTGTACATCGTCGGTAATCGCCACTTGGGTTATCACAGCAAACTGGCGCGGCTGTTCCGCGGTGTCGAGCAAGTCGCGGCCACCCCGAAATTCGTGATTCTCAAGGCGCGCAAGTAAAACCGAGGTCAAAAAAAACCCTCCACAGGGAGGGTTGCAAAACCGCGACCGAGGGCCGCAGGACGGGAATGTCAGTGCGTGGTCAGGCCGGCTGCGTTCATGAACATGCGCATCAGGCTCGCGACGATGAACAGTGCGCCGACGCTACCGACCCAGATCATGGCCAACCAGCCGAGCCGCTGCCACAGCGGTTTTTTTTCGGCTTCTTCAATCTCGTGCAGGGAATGTTTGCCGTTCATTGCTTCATCCTCAGTCAGATCGATGGCGCCGCTACCGACGCCATCGCGGGCAAGCCCACAACCTTTAGTGATAACCGTCTTCGTGGGTAACCTTGCCGCGGAACACGTAGTAGCTCCAGAAGGTGTAACCCAGGATGAACGGGATGATGAACAGCGTACCAACCAGCATGAAGCCCTGACTTTGCGGCGGTGCGGCGGCGTCCCAGATCGAGATCGACGGCGGCACGATGTTCGGCCACAGGCTGATGCCCAGACCGCTGTAGCCGAGGAAGATCAGCACCAGGGTCAGCAGGAACGGCATGTAGTTGGCGTTCCGCGCCACCGCGCGAATCAATCCGTACATAGTCACCAGCACCAGAATCGGCACTGGCATGAACCAGAACAGATTTGGCTTGCTGAACCAGCGAGTGGCTATTTCCGGATGGGCCAACGGCGTCCAGAGGCTGACGATGCCGATCACCGCCAGCAGCACGAAGGCCAGTGGTCGCGCCAGGTTATGCATTTGTTCCTGGAGCTTGCCTTCGGTCTTCATGATCAGCCAGGTGCAACCGAGCAAGGCATACGCCACCACCAGTGCGGCACCGCAGAACAGGGTGAACGGTGTCAGCCAGTCGAGTGAACCACCGGCAAACTGCCGATTGACCACCGGTAAACCGTCGATGAATGCGCCGAGCGCGACCCCCTGAAAAAACGTCGCCGCCACCGATCCACCGATAAATGCCTTGTCCCACAGGTGACGCTTTTCATCGCGGGCCTTGAAACGAAACTCGAACGCCACGCCGCGGAAGATCAAACCGATCAGCATGAAAATCAGCGGCAGGTACAGCGCCGATAACACCACGGAGTAGGCCAGCGGGAACGCGCCAAACAACGCTGCGCCCCCCAGCACCAGCCAGGTTTCATTGCCGTCCCAGACGGGAGCGACGGTGTTCATCATCACGTCACGATCGACTTTGCCGGGGATGAACGGGAAGAGAATCCCGATACCCAGATCAAACCCGTCCATGACCACGTACATCATGATGCCGAAGATGATGATCACGGCCCAGATCAGCGGAAGATCAATACCCATGATTCAAATCTCCTTGGTCAGGCTGGAGCGGTGATCCGCATCGTCGTCAGCAGCTGACAACGGCCGAGCCGGCGTGCGTTTCTGGCCAGGACCACCGTCGTTGGTTTCCTTGCCTTCGTCGGTCTTCGGCCCTTTGCGCACCAGACGCATCATGTAACCCAGACCCGCACCGAACAGCATGAAATACACCACCACAAACATGATCAGCGTGATGCTCATCTGCATGAAGCTGTGATTGGACGAGGCATCCGCCGTGCGCATCAGCCCATAGACCACCCATGGCTGACGACCGATTTCCGTAGTGAACCAACCCGCGAGAATCGCGATCAGGCCGGACGGGCCCATCCACAACGCCAGATACAGGAACGGCCGCGAGGTGTACAACCTGTCGCGCTTGCGCAGCCACAGACTGCACAGACCGGTGAAGATCATCAGGAAACCAAGGCCGACCATGACCCGGAACGACCAGAACACGATGGTCGAATTCGGCCGATCCTCTGGCGGGAACTCCTTGAGCGCCGGCACTTGTTTATCCAGCGAGTGAGTCAGGATCAGGCTGCCGAGGTACGGGATCTCCACGGCGTACTTGGTCCGTTCTTCTTTCATGTCCGGCCAGCCGAACAGGATCAGTGGAGTCGCCTCGTCACCTTTGTTTTCCCAGTGGCCTTCAATCGCGGCGATTTTCGCCGGCTGATGTTCCAGGGTGTTCAGACCATGGAAATCACCGATGACCGCCTGAATCGGCGCAACGATCAGCGCCATCCACATCGCCATCGAGAGCATGGTGCGAATGGCCGGGTTGTCCTTGCCGCGCAACAAGTGCCAGGCCGCTGACGAGCCGACGAAGAACGCCGTGGCAACGAACGCTGCCGTCGCCATGTGCATCAGGCGATAGGGGAACGACGGGTTGAAGATGATCGCCAGCCAGTCAGTAGGAATCACCTGACCGTTGACGATCTCGAAGCCCTGCGGCGTCTGCATCCAGCTGTTGGACGCGAGAATCCAGAACGTCGAGATCAGCGTGCCGATGGCCACCATCACCGTGGCGAAGAAGTGCAATTTGCGTCCGACCTTGTTCCAGCCGAACAGCATCACCCCGAGGAAACCGGCCTCAAGGAAGAACGCAGTAAGCACTTCATAAGTCAGCAACGGCCCGGTGACGGAACCGGCGAAGTCCGAAAAACGACTCCAGTTGGTGCCGAACTGGTAAGCCATGACCAGTCCGGAGACCACGCCCATGCCGAAGTTGACGGCAAAGATCTTCGACCAGAAATGGTAGAGGTCACGGTAGGTGTCGTTATGGGTTTTCAGCCACAGGCCCTCGAGCACCGCAAGGTAGCTCGCCAGACCAATGGTGATGGCCGGGAACAGGATGTGGAACGAGATGGTGAACGCGAATTGAATTCGGGCGAGATCTAGTGCCTCTAAACCGAACATATGGCTTCCTCTGTCAGGTAATACCGGCGTCGGGGCTCGTGGCCCCTGCACCTACTGCCCCCACGGATATGGAGTGCGGCGAATTCGGATTCGTTCTTTTTAAAACCATCGCAGCGCAGGGAGTCTGGCCAACTGGCCGCCGGATCAATTCCGTTTGGGGTCTTGATCTGGATCAAGCAACGTTGAAAGAGTAGTCCCATTTTTGCCGATGAACTGCGTGGTCGTTTGCCGCGTGACAAGTTGCCTCATTGCCGCGGCAATGCTGTGAAATAGATTTCCAGAGGATCACCGAGCATCCTGTGGTGAGGGGATTTATCCCCGTTCGGCTGCGCAGCAGTCGTAAAAACTGGCAACTCAATTCTTCGGAGAGAATCGAAGTGAATGTTTTCAGGGCCGCTTTGCGGCCCATCGGGGATAAATCCCCTCACCACGGGGCTGATTTGTACGCTCGGAATAATCGATGTCTGGCTAACTAAATTTTTCGCCATAGCAACTTCCTGTTACAGACTGGTGATAACCTCGCGGTTCCCCTCGAACCAGACCTGCCCTCAAATGCCCAGCCAAGAGCCTTTGCTGTTACGTCACCATCGCCCCTTTCTAGCTTTCTGGTTCGCGCGGATCTTCACCGCCAGCGGATTTCAGATGCTCACCGTGGCCATCGGCTGGAATCTGTATCAACTGACCGGCAACGTGCTGGATCTGGGATTGGTCGGCCTGGTGGAATTCGCCCCGCGTGTGCTGTTCATGCTGCACACCGGGCATGTCGCCGACCGCTACGACCGCCGCAAAGTCGCGGCAATCTGCCAGTCGTTGCAGGCGCTGATAGCTCTGGCACTGGCGATTGGCAGTGCCACCGATCACGTCACCCGGGAAATGATCTTCATCCTCGCCTTCCTGCTCGGCGCAGCACGCTCCTTTGAAATGCCTACCACCCAAGCGCTGCTGCCGAGCATCGTGCCCAGCGCGCTGTTTCCGCGAGCAGTGGCCGCCGCACAATCGGCGCAGCAATCGGCGACCATCGTTGCTCCGGCCCTCGGCGGTTTGCTCTACGCGTTCGGCAGTGTCTGGGTGTACGGCCCGACGGTGCTGCTTTACGTGATCGCCTGCGCGCTGATGCTCAACCTGCCGGCCCGGCAGACGCCGCTGAACAAAGGCAAAGCCACGCTGGATTCATTGCTGGCCGGGATTCGTTTTATCCGCAGTCGACCGGACATCCTCGGGGCGATTTCGCTGGATCTGTTCGCAGTCTTGCTCGGTGGTGCCACTGCGCTGCTGCCGGTATTTGCCAAAGATATTCTGCTGACCGGCCCTTGGGGTCTGGGCCTGCTGCGCTCGGCGCCAGCGGTCGGCGCATTGCTGATGTCGTTGTACCTCGCGCGATTTGCCGTGGAGCGCAACGTCGGCCGGATAATGTTCACCGCTGTCGGCATTTTTGGCGTGGCGACGATTGCCTTTGGCCTGTCGACCTCGTTCTGGTTCTCGCTGGCAGTGCTGGTGGTGCTCGGCGCGGCGGACATGATCAGCATGGTGATCCGCGCCTCCTTCGTCCAACTGGAAACCCCGGACGAAATGCGCGGCCGGGTCAGCGCGGTGAACGGCCTGTTCATCGGCGCCTCGAACCAGTTAGGCGAATTCGAATCCGGCATCACCGCCCACTGGTTTGGCACCGTGCCAGCGGTGGTCATGGGCGGGATCGGCACGCTGGTGGTCACAGGGACGTGGATCAAACTGTTCCCGACATTGGCCAAGCGTGACCGGATGCATGTGCCGGTGGAAGAGGCGAAGGTCTGAAATACTTCAGATCAACAACTCCCCCGCCACTTTCGCCCTTAAAGCCTTGCCCCCAAGCTGCTCGACCAGCGTCAGGGCAAACGCCAGTGCAGCGCCGGAGCCCTGGGCGGTGACGCAGTTGCCATCGACCACTACCGGCTGGTCGACAAAGGCACAGCCTGACAGTTGATGACTGGCACTCGGCAAACAGGTCATGCGGCGCTGGCGTAATACGCCGAAGGCTTGCAGGGCGACGGCCGGAGCTTCGGCGATGGCGGCGAACAGGCGTCCGGCGCTGGCCTGATCCTTGAGCAATTGCTGGAGTGGTTGATGTGCGGCCAGATGCTGCGCGCCGGTGGGACCACCGGGCAGGACGATCAGGTCGAAGGTCTGCGCCAGCACATCGACCAACATGCCATCGGCAGTCAGTCGTGTGCCACGAGCGCAGGTCAGCATGCGTCGGCCTTCGATGCTGGCTGCGACGACTTCGATCCCGGCCCGGCGCAACACGTCGATCAAGGTCACGCTTTGCAGGTCATCGATGCCCTCGGCAAGGGTAATCAGGACTCTGGAGGTCATGGGCTCAATCCGCTGGGTGACCTTTAAAGCGTAGTCAGGTTTGACCTGCCCGGTTCGACGCAGGCTGTTACTTGATGTAAAGCTGGGTCGACAGGGTGTTGCGCGGGGCGTTGATCGAGGTATTGCTGAAGGTAAAGGTGCCCTCCTGCTTGCCTGCCAGATCGAAGATATAGACAGCGCCAACAGATTTGTGGCCGGGCGTGCACTCGGTCAGGTTACCGTTATTGAAGGCGCAGACCGGTTTTTTAATGCCGTTCACTTCAAAGCCATCCAGCGTGGAGTGTGGCTGATTCTGGCCGTAGCCGATTTCCAGCACATACACCTTGATGCTCGGCCCGCCGTGATTGCACTGGGTCTGCGCCTGACCGTCGGCGATGTCTTCAAGACCACAAGCCGGCGACTGGACCTTGATCACTTTGACTTCGGTCAGTGGCGGCGCCGATGCCGCGAAAACCGCTGGTGCGCCCGCCATCAGCAGCGCCACTAATGCAAAAGCCTTGATCCCGCGCGCGCTCATGTGATGCCTATTCGTCGAAAAAATCAGCGCGCAGTATGGCGCACTTGGCCTGACTGCAAAACTTCGACGACGATCGACACCAACAACCGCCATATTCCTCACGCTGCTGGTATGATGCGCGGCTTTTTCCGACCCACCACAATTTCTCAGGCGCATCCCTCGGTCTGTGCTTTGCTGTTGAGGTCGATACATTCACGGCGCCACGCGCGCCACGGGGAGCAGACATGCTGGAAAGGCTGTTTCAACTCAAGGCACACAACACCAACGTGCGGACCGAGATTCTTGCGGGCGTCACGACCTTCCTGGCCATGGCCTACATTCTGTTCGTCAACCCGAGCATCCTCGGCGAGACCGGCATGGACAAGGGTGCGGTGTTCGTCGCCACCTGTCTGGCAGCCGCCATTGGCTCGACGGTCATGGGCCTGATCGCCAACTACCCGATTGCTCTCGCGCCTGGCATGGGCCTGAACGCCTTCTTCACGTATACCGTCGTCCTGCACATGGGCCACACCTGGCAAGTGGCGCTGGGTGCGGTGTTCATTTCTGCGGTGCTGTTCTTCCTGCTATCGATCTTCCGCATCCGCGAATGGATCATCAACAGCATCCCGCTGCCGCTGCGTTCGGCAATTGCTGCCGGTATCGGCCTGTTCCTGGCGCTGATCGCCCTGCATAACGCCGGTATCGTCGTCAGCAACCCGGCGACCATGGTCGGCCTCGGTGACCTGAAACAACCTGCACCAATCCTCGCTACCCTCGGCTTCGCCCTGATCGTCGCGCTCGAAGCACTGAAAGTACGCGGCGCCGTGCTGATCGGCATTCTGGCAGTGACCATCGTGTCCATCGCCATGGGCTTCACCCCGTTCGGCGGCGTGACCTCGATGCCACCGTCGCTGGCCCCGACCTTCCTGCAACTGGACATCAAGGGCGCACTGGACATCGGTCTGGTCAGCGTGATCTTCGCCTTCCTGTTCGTTGACCTGTTCGACAACTCCGGCACCCTGATCGGCGTCGCCAAGCGCGCCGGCCTGATGGGCAAGGACGGCCACATGCCGAAAATGGGCCGCGCACTGATCGCCGACAGCACCGCCGCCATGGCCGGTTCGCTGCTGGGCACTTCGACCACCACCAGCTACATCGAATCCGCAGCCGGCGTGAGTGCCGGTGGCCGTACCGGTCTGACTGCCATTGTCGTGGCGATCCTGTTCCTGCTGGCGCTGTTCTTCTCGCCTCTGGCGGCCAGCGTTCCGGCTTTCGCTACTGCGCCAGCATTGCTGTTCGTCGCCGTGTTGATGACTTCCGGTCTGGCAGAAATCGATTGGGATGACATCACCGTCGCCGCACCGGTCGTAGTTACTGCGCTGGCCATGCCGTTCACCTACTCGATTGCCAATGGCATCGCCTTCGGTTTCATCTCCTGGACCGTGATCAAGTTGCTGTCGGGGCGTGCTCGTGAGCTGAACCCGGCGCTGGTGATTCTGTCGATTCTGTTTGTGATCAAGTTGGGTTGGTTCAACGCATGACTTTCGATTCCCAGGCCTACGCCGTACAGCTCGAAGAAAAGGTCACGCGCCTGCGTGACCTGCTCGCCCCGTTCGATGCACCCGAGCCGAACGTGTTCGACTCGCCGCTGCAGAACTTCCGCCTGCGCGCCGAATTCCGCCTGTGGCGTGAGGGCGGTGAACGTCATTACGCGATGTTCTCCCAGGACGACAAACGCACGCCGATCCTGATCGAAGAGTTCCCGATTGCCAGCCTGCGCATCAACCAGTTGATGCCGCAATTGAAGGCGGCATGGCAGGCCAGTTCGGCGCTGAGCCACAAGCTGTTTCAGGTGGAGTTCCTGACCACGCTGGCCGGCGACGCGATGATCACTCTGTGCTATCACCGTCCACTGGACGCGCACTGGCATGCAGCCGCAAGCCAACTGGCGGCGGATCTCAACGTCAGTGTGATCGGTCGCTCCAAGGGCAAGCGCGAAGTGATCGGCCTGGATTACGTGGTCGAGAAACTCGACGTCGGCGGTCGCACCTTCAGCTATCGCCAGCCGGAAGGCGCGTTCACCCAGCCCAACGGCACGGTGAACCAGAAGATGCTCAACTGGGCATATGAAGCGCTGGGTGATCGTCCCGACGATCTGCTGGAGTTGTACTGCGGCAACGGCAACTTCACTCTGCCGCTGGCGACCCGCGTACGCAAAGTGCTGGCCACCGAGATCAGCAAGACCTCGGTCAACGCCGCACTGAGCAACCTCAGCGAAAACGCTGTGGATAACGTTACGCTGGTACGTCTGTCCGCTGAAGAACTGACCGAAGCCCTCAACGAAGTTCGCCCGTTCCGTCGCCTGCAAGGCATCGACCTGAAGAGCTACGAGTTTGGTAGCGTATTCGTCGATCCGCCGCGCGCCGGCATGGACCCGGACACCTGCGAGCTGACCCGGCGCTTCGACAACATCCTGTACATCTCCTGCAACCCGGAAACCCTGGCGGCCAACATCGCCCAGTTGCACGACACGCACCGCATCAGCCGCTGCGCGTTGTTCGACCAGTTCCCGTGGACCCACCACATGGAATCGGGTGTGCTGTTGACCCGGCGCTGAGTGCAGATGCCGGATACGAAAAAGCCGTCGTGACTGACGGCTTTTTTGTGCCTGCTTACAAAACGCTATCGGTCTTGCGCGGTCGCCCACCTTTCTTGCCGTTGGCCCGGGCAGCTTCAGACTTTGCCGCGCTGCTCTGGCGTCCGTTGCGCGAAGCAACCACCGAGGCCGCCATGGTCATCAGTGACGGGCTCGCCGAAATCAATCCGGCTATGGAAACATCGAGGTCTTTGCCTTCGTGACAGAGCGCAGTGCCCGCGAAACCGACTTTCAGGTTCTCATAATCGTCTGTATCGAATCCGTCGAACTCCGGATATCGATCCACCGGTAACAGCACACCGCTGCCGTCTTCAAAACGAATGACCAGAGATGCTTTTTCAAAAGTCACAGAAACGGCCTGCAAGCTACTTGCTTGTCGTGCTTCGCCGCGTTTAATGGATGCCTCAAGCATTTCTTCGGTCAATGGACGATGTACGTACGGCTTAGCCTTGATGACTGTCATAACTCGATTTCGACTCCTTCCAATTTGCCTATCAATGTCCTTCATGTTAACCCATCCGTTAGGTTTACTTGTTTCAGGATTCAGCTTTCCTTGCTGATTCCGACCATCGGCTTCAACCACCGAAATCGCGTAACGACTTGCAGCCTAGTGTCAGCCTCATACCAACGCCCGGTCAGTTTCTTGAAAAATGGTAAGCAATCCTTTCCTCGCGTATGTGTATTTCGCCGTCCATATTTGATAAATACCCCGTAAGTCCGCCCATTTGATCCCCGGTGTAATCAATCATGCAGCGACATTTCGACGATCTTCAGTTGGGCAGCATCGAGTTGTTCTGTCTGGCCGCCGAGGCCGGGAGTTTTACCGGGGCGGCGCTGGCGGCAGCGGTGACGCCGGCGGCGGTGAGTCGTTCGGTTTCGCGGATGGAGGAGCGGCTTGGTGTGCGGCTGTTTGCGCGCACCACCCGCAGCGTGAAGTTGACCGATAGCGGCCGGCGTTATTACGAGGAATGCCGTCAGGCACTGGCGCAACTGGTCGAAGCACAGCGTGAAGTCATGGGCCAGCAACTGGCTCCTTCGGGCACTCTGCGCATCAGCATTCCCACGACCTACGCCCACCATCGAATCCTGCCGCTGTTGCCGGCGTTCCGTGCGCGTTTCCCGCAGGTGAAGGTCGATGTGCACATCAGTAACCGCAATATCGATTTCGTCGGCGAAGGTTATGACCTGGCGATTCGGGTGCGGGCGATTCCCGACTCTGGCCTGATTGCCCGGCATCTTGAGGATGCGGCATTGGTGATGGTTGCCAGCCCGGATTACCTGGAGCGTGCGGGCACACCACAGACCCTCGACGATCTTGAGCAACATGACTGCATTCAGTACGAACTGCCCAGCAGCGGGCGGCGAATAACCTGGCTGTTTTATGACCAGGACGCGCCACGGGAGATTCTTGCTGAAGGCAATTACTGCTGCTCGGATGACGTGCTCGGCGGCGTGACCTTGGCCAAAAATGGCGCGGGGCTGTTCCAGACTTATCGCTTTATTGTCGAGAAGGAACTGGCCGACGGCTCACTGCTGGAAGTTCTCAAGCCATATGGCGGGCGTTCGCGGCCATTCACGCTTTTGTATCCGCAGAACCGGCATATGCCACTGCGCGTGCGGGCGTTTATCGACTTTCTGGTTGAGCAGTTGCCGCGTTGATTGTGCGATCACCGCACATAAAAAACCGCCTTCACCGCTGATCAATTGCTTAAAGTAACCATACAGTACAATTTATCTCCACAAGCCGAAACCCTCGGCCAAAGCCAAAAACAATAAGTGGAGTTTCCCCCATGCCTCCTATCGTTCTGGTGCTCAACGGCCCGAACCTTAACCTGCTCGGCACCCGTGAACCGGCAACTTACGGCCACGATACCCTGGCCGATATTTCCGCGCTGTGCGGGCGTACCGCCGAAGAGTTCGGCCTGGCGGTGGAGTTTCGCCAGACCAACCACGAGGGCGAGTTGCTCGACTGGATTCACGGCGCGCGCAACCGTTGCGCCGGGATCGTGATCAACCCGGCCGCCTGGACCCACACTTCGGTAGCGATCCGCGACGCATTGATCGCCAGTGAATTGCCGGTCATCGAAGTGCACCTGTCCAACGTCCACGCCCGCGAACCGTTCCGTCACCACTCTTTCGTCTCGGCCATCGCCACCGCAGTGATGTGTGGTTTCGGCAGTCACGGCTATCGTCTGGCATTGGAACATTTCAGCCAGCGGCTGAAGGGGCAAGCAGCATGAGTCGTCATGACGTGATACTCGCCGGATTGATCGGCGCAGGCATTCAAGCCTCACGCACGCCGGCACTGCATGAACACGAAGGCGATGCGCAGGACTTGCGCTACTTGTATCGATTGATCGACCTCGACGCTTTGAAACTCGACCTCAATGCCCTGCCCGACCTGCTGCTGGCCGCCGAGCGCATGAACTACACCGGGCTGAATATCACTTTCCCGTGCAAGCAGGCGATCTTGCCGCTGCTCGATGAGTTATCGCCGGAAGCTCGGGGTATCGGCGCGGTAAATACCGTGGTTTTGAAGGACGGCAAACGCATCGGCCATAACACCGATTGCCTGGGTTTTGCCGAAGGTTTTCGTCGCGGTTTGAAGGATGTTGCCCGTGAGCGCGTAGTCCAGATGGGCGCTGGTGGCGCTGGTGCGGCAGTGGCTCACGCGCTGCTGAGCGAAGGCGTACAGCAACTGAGCATCTTTGATGTCGACAATGATCGCGCCGAAAGTCTGGCGAATAACCTCAATCAGCATTTCGGTTTCGGCCGCGCAGTCGCCGGACGTGATCAGCCGGGCACATTGGCTCAGGCTGACGGTCTGGTGAACACCACGCCGATGGGCATGGCCAAGCTGCCGGGAATGCCGGTACCGGTCGAACTGCTGCGCAAGGATTTGTGGGTGGCGGAGATCGTATATTTCCCGCTGGAAACCGAGTTGCTGCGCAACGCCCGGGCGCTGGGCTGCCGCACGCTGGATGGCGGTACCATGGCGGTGTTTCAGGCGGTGAAGGCGTTTGAATTGTTCAGCGGCGTGGTACCGGATGCGCAGCGAATGCTCGCGCATTTTCAGAGCATGAATGCTTAAAGATCAAAAGATCGCAGCCTGCGGCAGCTCCTACAGGATCTGCCGCAGGCTGCGATCTTTTTCAGGCCTGCAAATACCGCAGCACCGACTCGCAAATCATCTCGCGATGACGCTGCTTGATACCTTCGTCCGGCAGGTCGACCTGAAAGATCTCGCCAAACGTATGCCGGTTCGACACTCGATAGAAACAGAACGAACTGATCAACAGATGCACATCCAGCGCATTCAACCCGGCGCGGAACACACCTTCTGCGGCACCACGCTCGAGGATCTCGCCGAGTGAATCGAGGATGGTGTTGTTCATCGCCTTGATCGCATCGGAACGCTTCACGTATTCGGCGTTGTGGATGTTCTCGATGCTGACGATGCGCACGAAGTCAACGTTGCGGTCGTGATGGTCGAAGGTGAACTCCACCAGACGCCGAATCGCTACCGCTGGCGAAAGCTCGTCCAGATGCAGGCGGTTTTCGGTGCTGCGAATATCGCCGTAGAGCTTCTCCAGCACCTCGACATACAGCTGCTCCTTACTGCCGAAGTAGTAATAGATCATGCGTTTGGAGGTGTGGATTCGCTCGGCGATCGCATCAACGCGAGCACCGGACAGGCCCTGCTGGACGAACTCGACGATCGCCTCCTGCAGAATGTTTTCGCGAGTCTTTTCCGGGTTGTTCTTGCGACTCTTGCGCGGCTCAACCGCTGGTAAAACGGGGGCTGCGGGGAGTTCTGAAGTCATTGTCATTGCGGGCTCACGGCCATCACTGCACAGGCTGGCGATTATGGGCCGCGCAGCACAGTGAAGGAAGCCGCGCAGCCCGTGTTTAATCCCGCGTTTACGAAATTCCTACAACTTAGCCTGGCGAACTGCGCCACTGCGTGATTTGGCCATCGCCGCCAGACGCACCGCAACGTTCGCCGCGCCGTAACCGGCATAGCCGTTCTTGCGCTGGATGATCTCGAAGAAGAACCGTCCTTCGAACGGCTCGGTGTACACATGAAACAGCTCGCCGCCCTGAGCATCGCGGTCGTAGAGCACGTTGTAATACGCTAGCTCGCTGAGAAACTCGTCGTCGAAATCAAAACGCGCCGCGAGGTCATCGTAATAGTTGAGCGGGATATCCAGCAGCGGCACGCCCGCCTCTTTGGCGCGGCTGACTTGGGCGAAGATGTCGTCACAATCGAAGGCGATGTGATGCACACCCGAACCGCGATAACTCGACAACGCGTGTGAGATCGCGGTGTTGCGGTTCTCGGAAATGTTCAGCGGCAAGCGGATCGAACTGTCACGGCTACGCAGCGCGCGGCTCTTCACCAGCCCATATGGGTCGGGTAATACCACTTCGTCGTCAGCCTCGAAATCCAGCAGGCTTTTATAGAACAGCACCCAACTGTCGAGGCTGTCCGCCGGCAGCGCCATGGCCATGTGGTCGATACGTTTGAGACCGCCCCCCGCCGCAGTGCCCGACAGCAGATTGAAGTCAGTGCCGTAGACATCCGCCTGTTCATCTACCAGATAAATCAGACTGCCATCCGGCGCACGCACCGCCGCGAGTTCCAGTTCATTGGGGCCGACCAGTCCACGATACGGCTGACCTTTGTAGGCAACGGCACGCGCCAGCGCACTGGCACTGTCCTTGACCCGCACGGCGGTGGCGCACAGCGACGGGCCATGCGCCTCGAAAAAACTGTGGCCGAACGAATACGGTTCCGCGTTGAGGATCAGGTTGATGTCGCCCTGACGTAGCAGGCTCACGCTCTTCGAGCGATGCTGGCCGGCCTTGACGAAACCCAGTCGCTCCAGCCAATGGGTGAGTTTGGCGCCAAGCGCCTCGTCCACCGCGAACTCGAGAAACTCGATGCCGTTGTACTCGCTGGCCTTCGGCGTTTCGAAGAGGATTTCGCGGTTGGCCACCGGCTGCGCTTGCTGCTCCAGACGCTGGCGGGTTTTCTCTTCCAGATACAGCAGCGAGCGCAAACCGTCGGCAGCATTGGCCCGTGGCGGCGCGGCGCGAAAACCATCGTTGAAAATTTCCAGCGACAGCGGCCCGTTGTAGCCGCTCTGGATGATCGGAGCGAGGAACCCTGGCAAGTCGAATTCGCCCTGCCCCGGGAAACAACGGAAATGCCGGCTCCACTCCAGCACGTCCATTGCGAGGATTGGCGCGTCGGCCATTTGTACGAAGAAGATTTTGTCGCCAGGAATCTCGGCTATCGCAGCAGGATCGCCCTTGAGTGACAGCGTATGAAAACTGTCGAGCAGCACGCCGAGGCTCGGGTGATCGGCCTGGCGCACGATGTCCCAGACCTGTTGATAAGTATTGACGTGACGGCCCCAGGCCAATGCTTCGTAACCGATGCGCAGTCCGCGAGCACCGGCACGCTCGGCCAGCAAACGCAGGTCATCGATGAGGATGGGCTGATCGCCGACGCTGTCCGGTGATGCGTTGCTGCACACCAGCACCAGGTCGGTGCCCAGTTCCTGCATCAGATCGAACTTGCGTTCGGCCCGATCCAGATTGCGCGCCAGTCGATCACGGCGGCAGCCTTCGAAGTCGCGGAACGGCTGAAACAGGGTGATGGCGATCCCGAGATCGGCGCACATCTGTTTAATTTCCCGGGGACTGCCGTCGTAGTACAGCAGATCGTTTTCAAAAATCTCCACCCCGTCGAACCCGGCGGCGGCAATGGCTTCGAGTTTTTCCGGCAGGGTGCCGCTCAAGGAAACGGTGGCAATGGAACGCTGCATGCTTCAACTCCCGGACTGCGCCGCTTTTTAGCTGGGATGGTTTTTGTAGTGAGGGAAATTATTGGCTGCATCGTCTTCAGCAGCAATTTAAAGTGTACTAGCCGGTTAGTTTTGCGTGCGATTATCGAACACAATGGCGGTTTGGCGAATTGACGATTTTTCACCCACTGCCCACCATCGGCTGCACATTGCAGTCCGGAAATGAACCACCGGTCGCGGTGTTGAAAACAAAAGAACACCAAATAACAAATCCAAAAACGGGTGGAACACATGATTCCTTCACAGACTTCCCGCATGGCTCCGGCCATGAGCACTGCCACGGGTGGCATCGGCGACAAGATCCGCGGCGCCATGGCCGTCGGCAAAACCCGTTGGGGCATGCTGGGTCTGGTGTTTTTTGCCACCAACCTGAATTACATCGACCGCGCCGCCCTCGGCGTCATGCAGCCAATCCTCGCCAAGGAAATGAGCTGGACGGCGATGGACTACGCCAACATCAACTTCTGGTTTCAGGTCGGCTACGCCATCGGCTTCGTGCTGCAAGGACGGTTGATCGACCGGGTCGGGGTCAAGCGCGTGTTCTTCTGCGCGGTCCTGCTCTGGAGCCTGGCCACCGGCGCCCACGGTCTGGCGACTTCAGCGGTCGGCTTCATGGTCTGTAGGTTCATCCTCGGTCTGACCGAAGCGGCGAACTACCCGGCCTGCGTGAAAACCACGCGGCTGTGGTTCCCGGCCGGCGAACGTGCGGTCGCCACTGGCATCTTCAACGCTGGCACCAACGTCGGCGCGATGTTCACCCCGATGCTGTTGCCGCTGATCCTCCACGTATGGGGCTGGCAGGCAGCGTTTCTGTGCATGTCGGCACTCGGCGGGATCTGGCTGCTGTTCTGGGGTCTGAAATACTTCAACCCGGAAGACCATCCGAGTGTGAAACAGTCGGAACTGGACTACATCCAGCAGGAAGTCGAGCCGGAACAGACTGCCGTACCGTTCTCGAAAATCCTGCGCATGCGCGGCACCTGGGCTTTCGCCCTCGCCTATGCGATGACCGCGCCGGTGTTCTGGTTCTACCTGTACTGGCTGCCGCCGTTCCTTAATCAGCAATACAACCTGGGGATCAACGTGACCCAGATGGGTATCCCGCTGATCATCATCTACGTCACCGCCGACTTCGGCAGTGTGGGTGGCGGCATTCTGTCGTCGTTCCTGATCGGTCGCGGTATGAACCCGATCAAGGCGCGGTTGCTATCGATGTTCCTGTTCGCCTGCTGCATCATCGGCGTGATCATGGCCGCCGGCTCCGCCAATCTGTGGGTCGCCGTCGCCGCGATCTCGCTGGCCATCGGCGCGCATCAGGCCTGGACCGCGAACATCTGGAGCCTGGTGATGGACTACACGCCCAAGCACATGATGAGCACGGTGTTTGGTTTCGGCGGCATGTGCGCAGCGATTGGCGGGATGTTCATGACGCAGATCGTCGGCCATATCCTGACCGTCACCAACAACAACTACACCGTGCTGTTCACCCTGATTCCGGCGATGTACTTCATCGCCCTGACCTGGATGTACTTCATGGCCCCGCGCAAGATCCCGACCATCTCCGAATAAACTATCGACACCGATCCATTGTGGGAGCCAGCCTGCTGGCGATGACGGCGCGTCATTCAACACTGTAGTTGACTGACACACCGCTATCGCCAGCAGGCTGGCTCCCACAGTCATTTACGGCTTTGTTGCCAGGCCGCCGCCAGTCCGCTGCAACAGATGACTGCGATGCCGATCACCGTCAGCAGCGTCGGCGTGTGGGCAAACACCAGCCACCCCAACAACCCGGCAAACACAATCTGGCAGTAACCGAACGGTGCCAGCAAGGCCGGCGCCGCGTGTCGAAATGCCTGGGTCAGAAACAAGTGCGCGGTCATCCCGCAACTGCCCAGCGCCAGCATCAGCACCGCATGGTTCAACGTCGGCACTTGCCAGAAGAACGGCACCAATGCGCTCATCACCAAGGTGTTGCACAGCCCGGCAAAAAAGTTGCTGGTGGTCGGGCTGTCGATCTCGGCGAGCTTGCGGGTGAGCAACTGATAGAAACAGAAAAACAGCGCCGAGCAGAACGGCAGCAACACCGCCGGCGTGAACAGTTCACCGCCCGGGTGGACGATGATCAGCACGCCGATAAAACCACAGATCACCGCAATCCACTGGCCGCGAGTCACTCGTTCCTTGAGCAGCGGCACCGACAGCGCGGTCACCAGCACCGGGGCCAGGAAGTTAACCGCTGTGGCTTCCGCCAACGGGATGTACAGCAGCGCCGTGGTGAAAAACAGACTGGTGCCGAGCAGGCACAACGCGCGCGCCAACTGCCATAACGGTCGCTTGGTGCGCAGCACGCGCAACCCGGACTGCGGCAGGAAAATCCCCGCCATGAGCAACGTGTGCACCAGGTATCGGGCCCAGACCACCATCACAATCGGATAAAACCCCGAGAGGTACTTCGACAGCGCGTCATGGCTGGAGAACAGGAAGGTCGCGACAACAATCAGCAAGATCCCTTTGAAGGGTTGGTTGACACCGGAGAGCGGAGTGCTGACGGTCATTGGGTTTCCTTGTCTTGCATAAAAAAGTCAAAAGCTTCGTCGCAATGCCGCCCAGACCAAGCCACGCATCCACAGGACTTCGCAAAACCTGTGGGAGCGTGGCTTGCCCGCGATAGGTGCGCAGCACCGCTTACAGCCGCGCCAACAATTCCCGCGTTGCATTCAACGCCATCTGCGCCCGCTGCAATCCGCTCACGCCTTGCTCCAGCAGTTTTACCGTGGGGATTTCCAGACTCAAGGGAATGTTAGCCGGTAGACACCGCAGCAACCCGGCCAGATCACAATCGCCCTCGCCGGGAAACCGTCGCTCGTTACGCGCCTGACGCAAGATCTCGGCCATGTCCGCAGGCCTTGGCCCGGCGACATCGCACAATTGCGCATAACGCAGTCGCGAAGCCGGCACCTTCGCCAGATCATCCAGACGCGAGGCCGAACGGTCGAAGTGAAATGCATCCACCAGCACCGCACCGTTTTCTCGCCCGGCGTTGTCGACGATACGCACTGCTTGCTCAAGGTTGCGCGCATCGGTCCACGGCATGAACTCCAGATGCGGATGCAAGCCATAAGGCGCCGCCAGATCACACAGCGCTGCGAAGTTATCGGTCAGCCGCTGCTCGTCGGGATCGTTTCCGGCGATCAGCAATTCACTGGCAGAAAACTCCGCGCCGACGCTGAGAATCCTCTCGAAATCCGCGACCACGGTCTGCGGTTTTAGCCGAAGGATTTCCACGTCGAGTACCCGGATACCCGTATCGCGCAAACGCGCCAAAGTCTGCCGGCGAAGATCGGCATCGGCCACCAGCGCAAAGTGATATTCCTCAGGCGTTGCTGGTTCCAGGCGCAAACCAACATGGCTGTAACCGGCGCGGGCAGCGACCTCGACCATTTCCGGTGGCGACAACTCAAGCACCGTCAGACTGGCTAGAGACAGGATTCGTGGGGGCATGTTCATTCCTCGATCAGCTCGGGTGTGCAGGCGCGACCGCTGGTGGCGGCCTGTTGAATCGCTTCAACCAGCGCCAGCGTGCGGGTTGCATCAGCGGCACTGACCAGCGGCTCGATCTCACGCCGCGCCACGCGTACAAAATGCTGTAACTGCAAGCGTAAAGCTTCGTCTGCGATGTAGGGCTCTTCGACTGCCAACAACGGCTCATGCCATCCGGCGTCTAATTGATCAGCAGCGTAATGCCAGCGCTTGAGTTGCGGAATGCTCAACGCACCAGCAGTGCCGGCCAGCAGATAACAGGGTTGATCGGCCTGACGCGGGTACGCCGGGTTCTCACCGGAATCGAGTTCCCAACTCCACGGCGCGGCCACCGCGTCAGAACCGGTCAGCGTACCCAGCGTTCCACCCTCGAACTGCAACAACACCGCCGCGCTGTCGGCATTGGCGAAACCGCGTATCGAACTGTCAGTGATGGCCTGCACCGAGCGCACTTCGCCGCAGAGATGCCGAAGTAGATCGAGGTCATGAATCAGGTTGGTCAGCAGCATTCCGGCACCGACCTCGCGACGCCACGGGACCTCGAAATAACTGTCGGGTTTGCGTAGCTGAAACAGCGCGGTGACCAACGTCAAACGTCCGAGCGCTCCACCTTTTACCAACTCATGAGCACGGACGATCAGCGGGTTATGCCGTCGATGATGGCCGACCAGCACCGGTACCCCTGTGGATTTCACCGCTGCAACCAGAGTCCGCGCTTCATCCAGATTGACCCCGACCGGTTTCTCCAGCAGCACTGGAACACCAGCGGCGAGGCAATCGAGCGCGGTGCTGACATGTTGATTGTTCGGGTTGGCGACAATGACCGCGTCCGGCCGCGCCTGCTCCAGCATCTGCCGGTGATCGGCGAAATGCGCGACCGCCCATTCAGCCGCCAGCGCCGACGCCTGCGGGCCTGGATCGGCGACGGCACACAAGGTCGCGTCGGTGAGAGATTGCAGGTGTCGGTAATGTTGCTGACCCATGTTGCCAACGCCGATCAGGGCGATTCGCAGGGGAGAATTCAAGACGTGGTCCTCTTGTGATTGTTGTGGGGAAACACTTAATCAACAATTTAGAACCGAGTTCCAGATTCTCACAGCCAGCACCAATGATAGTGTGCGAACACCGCACAACTTCACCCAACACAAAACCCTGTAGGAGTGAGCCTGCTCGCGATAGCGGTGTACCAGTCACCCAATCAGTAACTGATACATCGCCATCGCGAGCAGGCTCACTCCTCCAGTGGACTCAGGTGGATTCAGATTAAATGAACAACTCCGAAGCCTGACTCGCCGCCGACAACTCCTCGGCAAACTCCAGCAACAGCGGCGCCAGTTCATGCAACCGCGCCCCGGGCATCCGTGCACTTGGCCCGGCAATGCTCAGCACACCAATCACCCGGCCATCGACAGGGTGTTTGACCACCGCCGCAATCGCAGACGTGCCCACCGCCGAACTCTCCTCTACACACGCATAACCCTGCTCGCGCGCCAGTCGCAGGCGTTCCAGCAGTTCAATATTGGAGCGCGGCGCATTCGGCCCGACGCCTACCGGCACCTCCGCCGCCTGCCGCTCAACCAGCGACAACGCCTCGGCATCGCTCATGCACGCCAGCCACGCATGGCCCGACGCGGTGTAGAACAACGGCGCATCGCGGCCCATGTCGGGGTCATAACGCAGGCCAGTCCGTGCGCCCTGAGACTTGGCGATCCAGGTCTGACGCTCGCCATCGATCACGCCCAAACGCACTAGCTCACCGGTTTCCTGAGCCAGTCGATCCAGCACTGGCTGAACAATATCGGCGCCGCTGCCCGACAGATAACGGAAACCCATCGCCACCAGTTTGGTCGACAAGTGATAGCGCAGCGTTTCTGGATTCTGCCGCACATAACCCAGGCGAATCAGCTCGGCGAGCAACCGGTGAGTCGCACTTTTCGGGATTTGCAGTTGCTCGGCGAGGGTCTGCATCGGCAGCCCGTGCGGCTCACTGGTGAGGCTTTCCAGCACGCTGAAAACCCGTTCGATCTGACTGCCGGCCATGGGGACATCCAAGTGAAATTTTGCCGATTCTAGAAGACATCCGCACGAATGCGAAATCTGGAACCAAGCGTCCGATAACCGCCCACTTTGCGCCAACTCAACTTGCCGAGCGCGATTCACATTCGATATTTTCTGGAATCAAATTCCAAAAACAGCTAAAGCTGGAGACACTTGCGATGCCTGCCAAACCTGCACTGCCCGACGTGGATTGCGATGTGCTGATCGTCGGCTCCGGCGCTGCCGGTCTGTCGGCGGCGGTCACCGCAGCGTGGCACGGCTTGAAAGTCATCGTCGTAGAAAAGGACCCGGTGTTCGGCGGCGCTACCGCATGGTCCGGCGGCTGGGCCTGGGTGCCGCGTAATCCACTGGCCACCCGTGCCGGCATTGTCGAAGACATCGAACAACCGCGCACCTACCTGCGCCATGAGTTGGGCGAACACTACGACCCGGCGATGATCGATGCCTTCCTTGAAAACGGCCCACCCATGGTCGCGTTCTTCGAACAGCACACCGCCCTGCAATTTGCCGACGGCAATGCGATTGCCGACATCCATGGCGATACGCCGGGGGCCGGCACTGGCGGGCGCTCGGTCATCGCCGCGCCTTACGACGGGCGAAAAGTCGGCAAGCTGCTGAAGCGCCTTCGTACAACCCTGCGCGAAACTTCGTTCATGGGCATGCCAATCATGGCCGGCGCAGATCTTTCGGCGTTTCTCAATCTGACCCGTTCATTGCCGGCGGCGTGGCACGTGACCCGGCGCTTCACTCGGCATCTGCTCGACCTCGCCATCCATGGTCGAGCGATGCAACTGGTCAACGGTGTGGCATTGGTGGCGCGGCTGGCCAAGTCCGCCGAGGACCTCGGCGTACTGCTATGGGAGTCGGCGCCAGTGACTGAATTGCTGCGCGAAGACGGACGCGTTTGCGGCGCACAGATCAGCACCGCCAAAGGCCCGATCCGTATTCAGGCGCGCAAAGCCGTGGTGCTCGCCGCTGGCGGATTTGCCAATGACATCGAGCGGCGCAAGGCGCTGTTTCCGCGCACTCCGACCGGTCATGAGCATTGGGCATTGCCACCACTGGCGGTGAATGGCGATGGCTTGCGACTGGGCGAAAGTGCTGGCGGTCAGGTCAATACCGATGGCGCCTCGCCGGTGGCCTGGGCGCCGGTGTCGCAAGTCCCACATTCGGACGGCAGCACCGGCCATTTCCCACACATCATCGAGCGCGGCAAACCCGGGATCATCGGCGTGTTAAGCAATGGTCAGCGCTTCGTCAACGAGGCCAACGGTTACTACGACTACGTCAGCGCCATGGTTGCTGCCGCGCCAGAAGGAGAAGAAGTGGCGTCATGGCTGATCTGCACCCGTGCTTTTCAACGGCGTTATGGTCTCGGCATGTCTCGGCCGTTTCCGGTTCCGGTGGCAGGTTTTATCCGCAGCGGCTATCTGAAAACCGGTAACAGTCTGGAAGAATTGGCCGTTGCTTGCGGCATCGACCCAAAGGGTTTGCGTGCCACCGTCGATCACTACAACCACCACGCTCGACATGGCGAAGACCCGGCATTCGGTCGTGGCGCAACTCCGTACAACCGCAAACAGGGCGACCCGGCGCAGCAGCCCAACCCTTGTGTGGCGCCGATAGAAGACGGCCCGTTCTACGCGGTAAAAGTGCAACCGGGCTGCTTCGGCACATTTGCCGGACTCAAGGTCAACCCGCACGCCCAAGTACTCGGCGCCGACCAGCAACCCATCGCCGGGCTCTACGCTGCTGGCGGTGACATGGCCAGCATCATGGGCGGCCACTATCCGGCGGGCGGCATCAACATCGGCCCGGCGCTGACTTTCGGCTACATCGCCGCCCGCCACATTGCCGGCGTTACAGCTTTCGAACAGGAGATCGACCATGCAGCACATCGTTAACGCTCAAGGTTTGCACATGCCGAAACTCGGCCTCGGCACCTGGCCGATGCTCGACGACGAATGCACCCGCGCCGTTGAGCAAGCGCTGGAGTTGGGCTATCGGCACATCGACACGGCTGCGGCCTACAACAACGAGGACGCCGTCGGACAAGCGCTGGTGAACAGTCCGACGCCCCGCGAAGCGATTCACCTGACCACCAAAGTCTGGTGGGATCAGTTGCAGCCCGACGCCATGCGCCACTCCCTGCAACGCAGCCTCAAAGCCTTGCGCAGCGATTACGTCGATCTGTTCATGATCCACTGGCCGACCACCGACTGGGACCTGCCACGCACCCTCGAAACATTGGCCGATTTCAAGGAACAAGGGCTGGCACGCAACATCGGCGTGGCGAATTTTCCGCTGCCGTTGCTGCGTAAAGTCATCGAGGAATATGGCATTGCGCTGTCAGCGATTCAGGTCGAGTACCACGTCCTGCTCGGTCAAAACGCCCTGCTCGATTACGCTCGTCAACACGATCTGGCACTGACGGCCTACACGCCGCTGGCGCGCAACAAGGTCTCGGACGTGCCGCAGATCCAGCAAATTGCTACCAAACATGGCGCGCTCCCCACACAGATCGCGCTGAAATGGTTGCTGGATCAAGCCAATGTGGCAGCGATTCCCAAGGCCAGCAGCCGGGCCAATCAACTGGCGAATATGGCGGCGCTGACGGTGCAACTGGACGATGAAGACCGGGCGCTGATTGCCGGCCTGTCGAAACGCGAGCGTCAGGTCAGCCCGGACTTCGCTCCCGAGTGGGATGCGTTCGACCGCTGAGTCTTACGTGGTCTTACACATCTGTCCTGCACGGTTTTGCCCGCGCGGTTATTCATAGGCATGGCGATCAACGCCACCACCATCTATGAGAAATCGCAGCATGTTATGGAACAAGGCAAGACCCAGTGACAACGTCAACGACATACGACCGGGCAAGGATGCCCGGACAACAAAGATTCTCGGCGCAGGACTGGCGGTCGTTACTATGGCCGGTGTCGGGCTGTACTCGGCAACGGGGAGCTCCCCGGTCGAGCCGACAAACCAGCCAATCAGCTTTTCCGCCAGCAGCGCCAGCGAAGATCCGCAACTGAAGTTCGTCGAGTCCGTGCTGGGCGATACCGAAGACACCTGGAAACAGCTTTTCGCCGAGACCGGACAACATTACCCGCCGCCCGTACTCACCCTGTTCAGCGACGGCGTCGACTCGCCCTGCGGATACGCCAGCCCTGGCAGCGGCCCGTTCTACTGCCCGGCCAATAGCCAGCTCTATCTCGATCCGGCGTTTTTTGCCCAGATCGCCCGTCAGCTGTCGGTGAATGGAGAGTTCGCCCAAGCTTTCATGATTGCCCATGAAGTCGGGCACCATGTTCAGCTGGAGCTAGGGCTTTCGGCACCCTTAGAACAAGCCTTGTCCGCACGCCAGACAGTCATCGGTGATTCGGGTCTGGAAGTGCGGGCCGAATTGCAGGCCGACTGTCTGGCCGGTGTCTGGGCACACCATGCCCAGCAACGCCTGGCATGGCTGGAACCGGGTGATCTCGAAGACGCCTTGAACGCCACCCACTCCATCGGTGATGACTATCTGCAAGCTGCGCAAAACGGGCCTGTGCGCCCGGAGACGTTCAGTCACGGCACCTCGGAACAACGCACACGCTGGTTTTCTGCTGGTTTCGATAGCGGTCGCATCAGTGCCTGCGATACTTTTAGCCCTGCGCAGCTTTAACCTTCAATAGAGTGCACGATTGGCAGAACCGCAACGGCTTGTCATGGTCTGACGACCGGACTGGCGCCGCTACCGCACACCAGCAACACTCATCACCACGCTCATGCTTAAACAGAGGATTCCCACATGCTATGGAAAAAAGGCCGACGCAGTGACAACGTCGTCGATGCACGTGGGGACGATACCGGCGGTGGTGGTGGCGGGATGCGTTTCGGTGGCGGCAAAGGCCTGAGTCTCGGAGCGATCCTGCTGATAGTCGGCATCGGCTGGATCACCGGTCAAGATCCATTGCAGATCCTCGGCCAGCTCACCGGCCAAGTGTCCAACCAGCCCGCGCCGAGCAGTCAAACCCGTCAGGCGCCACCGGCCAATGACGAACAGGCCGAGTTCGTGCGTTCGATTCTCGGCGATACCGAAGACACCTGGGGCGCAATCTTCCAGCAGGCCGGCCGCCAATATAAAGACCCGACGCTGGTGCTGTTCAGCAACCGGGTCAACTCGGCCTGCGGTCTGGCGACTTCGGCCACGGGCCCGTTCTACTGCCCGGCGGATCAGAAAGTCTATCTGGACATGGCGTTCTTTCAGGAGATGAGCCAGCGCTTCAAGGCTGCCGGCGACTTCGCTCAGGCCTACGTGATCGCGCACGAAGTCGGACACCACGTGCAGACCTTGCTCGGGGTTTCCGCGAAAATTCAGGCTGCCCGCCAGCAAGGTCGGCAGATGCAGGGCGACGGCGGTTTGCTGGTGCGTCAGGAGTTGCAGGCTGACTGCCTCGCCGGGGTCTGGGCCTATCACGCGCAGAAGCGCCTGAACTGGCTGGAGCCGGGCGATATCGAAGAAGCCTTGAACGCCGCCAACGCCATCGGTGATGATCGCTTGCAGCAACAGGGTCAGGGCCGTGTGGTGCCGGACTCGTTTACCCACGGTACGTCGGCGCAAAGGGTGCGCTGGTTCAAAACCGGATTCGCCCAGGGCCAGGTCGGCCAGTGCGATACCTTTGCCGCGAAAAACCTGTAAATGCATAAGTGGCTGTTGGTTTTACTGATCATCGGCGGCAGCGCCCACGCGGCCGGCGTCGACGCGATCAGCGCCGGACGCTTGCAGTTCAAGGCGGGCGAGATGGCTGTCGGCATCGGCCCGGCGCCCGAGAAAATCGAGCGCGTGCTGATCGTCATTCATGGCCGCTTGCGCAATGCCGAGACCTACCGCAAGAGCGCCGAACGGGCGACCGAGCAGGCAGGACAGACCGCGCACACGCTGGTGATCGCGCCGCAATTCCTCAACGAAAGCGATGTCTCGCTGTATTCGCTGCCGAACACGCTGTTGCGCTGGAAAGGCAACGAGTGGATGGGCGGCGGATTGTCCACCGGACCGAATCCGCTGAGTTCCTACGCGGCGCTGGACGAAATCGTTGCCCGGGTCAGCGACCGCAAACAGTTTCCGGACGTGAAGCAGATCGTGATTTTCGGTCACTCCGGTGGCGGACAAGTGGTGCAGCGTTATGCCCTGCTCGCCAAGGAGCAACCGGCACTCAAGACCAACGGAATCCGTCTGCGTTATGTGGTGGCCAATCCGTCGTCGTACGCCTATTTCAATGAACAGCGACCCGTAGCGTTCGATCATGCGCAATGCCTGAATTTCAATCGCTGGAAATACGGTCTGACCGATATGCCGGTGTATTCCGGTGGGCAAACGCCGATGCAGCTTGAGGGCAGTTACACCAAGCGCGAGGTGATTTATCTGCTGGGCCAGCAGGATATTGATCCGCAGCATCCGGCGCTGGACAAGAGCTGTGCTGCGGAGGCGCAAGGTGCGTATCGACTGGAGCGCGGGAAGATGTTCTTCAGTTACTTGCTACGCCGTCACCCGGAAGGGGTGAACCAGCGCCTGATCGAAGTGCCCGGGGTTGGGCATAACGGCGACGGGATGCTGAACTCGCCGGAGGGGCAGAAAGCGTTGTTCGATCAATGATTATGCAGTGACGGATCTGACGTCATCGCGGGCAAGCCCGCTCCCACAGTGAGCGTGTCGTACACAGCATCTGCGAACGCCACGAAACCTGTGGGAGCGGGCTTGCCCGCGATGAGGCACTTTCAGGCGACGAAACTCTCAAGCAGAAAGCATCCGCCGCAACTCGACACAATCCTGCGCATGCCAGTCCGTCAGCTCCGGCCACGGGTTATCCGGCAAATTCACCAGCACCGTGCGCGTCCCCGCCGCCCGACCGCAATCCAGATCAAAGCGGTAATCACCGACCATCACCATCTCGCCGGTCGGCACATTCCACGCCTCGGCCAATTTCAGTAGCCCACCGGGATGTGGCTTCGGCGGTGCTTCATCGCGGCCCAGCACATCGTCCACCGCGAAGCAGTCAGCCAAGCCGATGGCCTCCAGCGTCACATGCGCCAGCTCGCGGGCATTGCGCGTGAGGATGCCGAGGCGATAACCGCGCTCGTGCAGATCCCGCACCAGTTCCACCGCACCAGCAGCCGGTTTCGAACCCAGCGCCAGATCGCGTTCATGCTCCAGCAACCACGCATGCTTGGCTGCCGCTTCATCAGCCGGCAGTGCAGCGAGGTGCGTAAGGATGTCGTCTTCGGGCGGGATCGCCAGCGCTACGCGAATCGCTGCGAAGTCATGCACCGCCACGGTCAGGGTGCCGTCCATATCGAACACCCAGTGCCGCACGTCCGCCAGACTCATGCCCAGTCCTTGCGATGACGGATCAAACCTTCCTGGGTCACCGACGCCACCAGTTGCCCGGCGCGGTTGTACACGCTGCCACGGGAGAAACCACGGGAATTGCCGGCCCATGGGCTGTCCATCGCGTAAAGCAACCAGTCATCGGCGCGCAGATCGTTGTGGAACCACAGCGCGTGATCAAGGCTGGCGACCTGCATGTCTTTCTGCCACACCGACTTGCCGTGGGGCAGCATCGAGGTGGTCAGCAAACCGAAGTCCGATGCGTACGCCAAAAGGTATTTATGCAGCGCCGGAATGTCCGCCAGTGCGCCGTCGGCACGGAACCACACGTATTTCACCGGATCGGCCGGCTGTGGGTTGTACGGGTCTTTTTCGGTGACCGGGCGCACTTCGATCGGTTTCGGGCACAGCAGTTTTTCACGCATGTGCTCGGGGATCAGGTGCGCGCGTTGCTGAGTCAATTCCAGTTCCGACGGCAGATTTTCCGGGCCGACCACTTGCGGCATCGGGGTCTGATGTTGGAAACCTTCTTCGTCGTATTGAAACGAGGCGCTGCAGGTGAAAATCGGATTACCTTTCTGGATCGCGGTCACCCGACGGGTGCTGAAACTACCGCCGTCACGCACGCGATCAACCGAATAAACCACCGGCAACTTGGCATCGCCCGGACGCAGGAAATAACCGTGCATCGAGTGCACATGGCGATCTTCTTCGACCGTCTGACTGGCCGCCGACAGCGACTGGCCGAGTACCTGACCACCGAACAACTGACGGAAACCCAGATCCTGGCTACGGCCACGGAACAGGTTTTCTTCGATCGGTTCCAGGGTCAGCAGGTCGACCAGATCTTCCAACACTTGGCTCATTCAGACTCTCCTCACACAAAGCAGTGCCGCGCAGTCTTGGCTGCGGCAGGCAATTCAGGTTCTGGCGCGAGCCACTTTCGCGCCATTGTAAACGTCCGTGTCGGCTTAGCCATGCAAGGTTTGCAGCCACTGCTCCCTGGTGATGCGATACAGCACATGTCGACGTAACGGGTGATCGACGGCGACTTTCGGGTGGTCGAAGTCGTTCGCCGGATCGTGATGCATGCCGATGGCCTGCATGACTTTTTCCGACGGCAGATTGGATTGTGCGGTGAAAGCCACGATCTGTTTCAACGACAACCGGTCAAAACCGCAGCGCAGAGCGGTCCATGCCGCTTCGCTGGCGTAACCCAGGCCCCAGTGTTCCTTGGCCAGACGCCAGCCGATTTCCACTGCCGGAGTGAAAGGGGCGTCAAATCCGACCACACCGAGGCCAGTAAAACCGATGAACTCGCCGCTGTCCTTGCGCTGAAGTGCCCACAAACCGAAACCGTGCTCGGCAAAATGCCCGCGCACCCGGCCAATGAGCGCGGCACTTTCCAGTCGACTCAGCGGTGCCGGAAAGTAACGCATGACTTGCGGATCGGCACACATCGCCGCAAATTCCGGCAAATCCTCGTCCTGCCACTGGCGCATCAGCAGTCGTGCGCTTTCCAGTTCGAGTATCGGCTCCATCGTGTCCCTCCGTTTCCATGTCGCCAGTCTACATCGCTGGTAGGATCGTTCGCTCTGTCCTGAATTCCCATTTCTACGTTCTCAGATGAAATCGCCATGCCCGTACCGCTGATCTACCACGAAGACTACAGCCCCGAGTTTCCGGCGGATCACCGCTTTCCCATGGACAAGTTCCGCTTGCTGCGCGATCACCTGATCGACAGCGGCCTGACCCGTGACGCCGACCTGCTGCGCCCGCAGATCTGCCCCAACGACATCCTCGCGCTCGCGCATGACCGCAGTTATATCGAACGCTACATGAGCGGCGAGTTGTCCCGCGAAGACCAGCGGCGCCTTGGCCTGCCGTGGAATCAGGCGCTGGCGCAACGTACGGTACGGGCGGTCGGCGGCTCGTTGCTGGCGGCGGAAAAAGCTCTGGAACACGGTTTGGCCTGTCACCTGGCCGGTGGCACTCATCACGCCCATTACGACTATCCGGCCGGATTCTGCATCTTCAATGATCTGGCGATTATCAGCCAATTCATGCTGCAAAGCGGCCGGGTCAACCGGGTGCTGATTTTCGATTGCGACGTGCATCAAGGCGACGGCACTGCACGGATTCTGCACGACACCCCGGAGGCGATTACCGTTTCCCTGCACTGCGAGAAGAACTTTCCTGCACGCAAGGCCGAAAGTGACTGGGACATTCCGCTGCCCAAAGGCATGGGCGATGCCGATTACCTGAACGTCGTGGATGACGCGCTCAACTATTTGCTGCCGCTGTATCAGCCGGATCTGGTGCTGTACGACGCCGGGGTCGATGTACACAAGGACGATGCGCTCGGTTATCTGCAATTGACCGACGAAGGCGTCGCCGCCCGCGATGAAAGCGTGATGCGCCATTGCCTGGGCCGCGACATCCCGGTGGTCGGGGTAATCGGCGGCGGCTACAGCAAGGATCGCCGCGCCCTCGCCCGCCGCCACGGCATCCTGCATCACAGTGCGCAGCGGGTCTGGGATTCATACGGCTGTCATTGAATTGTGCCGCGTTACCCACAATGCCTGTGGAACTGCCTGTGGATAACCTGAGTGAAAGGGACTACAGGCCATGTGGGCTGTAGCGTACAGCGCGATGGTCATTTTTTAACCAACGATTAAATCCACCATCATTCCCTGTGGGAGCTGGCTTGCCAGCGATGGCGGCGTATCAGCCAGCATAATTGCCACTGATCCACCGCAATCGCTGGCAAGCCAGCTCCCACAGGTTTAGCGGTCGGCTGTTAGAATGCGCGCCTTATCCCGCCATACCGCAGCGCACGCCATGACCCAGACTTCCACCACCCTCCCCGCTCACGTCGCCATCATTGGCGGTGGCCCCGCCGGCCTGATGGCCGCCGAAGTGTTGAGCCAGGCCGGAATCCGGGTCGACCTGTACGACGGCATGCCCTCGGTGGGCCGCAAGTTCCTGCTGGCCGGAGTCGGCGGCATGAACATCACCCACTCCGAAGCGTATCCGGCCTTCCTCTCGCGCTACGCCGAACGGGCGCCACACATCGCCCCGCTGCTGCGCGGCTTCGATGCCGATGCTTTGTGCCGATGGATTCACGACCTGGGCATCGAAACCTTTATCGGCAGCTCGGGCCGGGTGTTCCCTACCGACATGAAAGCCGCCCCGCTGCTGCGCGCCTGGCTCAAGCGTCTGCGTGACAGCGGCGTAGTTATCCACACCCGCCATCGCTGGCTCGGCTGGAATGACAGCGGCGCACTGCGCATCGACAGCCCGGACGGCGAAAAGACCCTCAGCCCCGACGCTACCCTGCTTGCCCTCGGCGGCGGTAGCTGGTCGCGGCTGGGTTCCGATGGCGCGTGGATGCTCGCACTGGAGCAACGCGGCGTAGGACTGGCGCCGTTGCAGCCAAGTAATTGCGGCTTCGAGGTGCAGGCCTGGAGCAATTTGATGGTCAGCAAATTCGCTGGCGCGCCGCTGAAAAATATCGCCATCGGCTTGAACGACGACATCCCGCGACTGGGCGAATGCGTGATCACCGCGACCGGCATCGAAGGCAGTTTGATTTATGCACTGTCGGCGCCGATTCGCGAGGCGATCAACCAGTACGGCGCGGCGGTGATTCATATCGATCTGCTGCCCGGCAGGCCTGTGGATAAAATTCAGGCGGCGCTGAGCAAGCCGCGCGGATCGCGCTCGATGGCCAAACACCTGCACAGCCAGATCGGCATCGACGGAGTAAAAGCTGCGCTGCTACGTGAACTGACATCCGCCGAAACCTTTGCTGAACCAGCACTGCTGGCCCGGGCGATCAAGGCCTTGCCGCTGACCTTGGTGAAAACCCGGCCATTGGACGAGGCAATCAGCAGTGCCGGTGGCGTGACGTTCGAGGCGATGGATGAGCGGCTGATGCTCAAGGCATTGCCGGGGGTGTTCTGCGCGGGGGAAATGCTCGACTGGGAGGCGCCAACGGGCGGGTATCTGCTGACCGGATGTTTCGCCAGCGGGCGTGCTGCGGGACTGGGGATGGTCGAGTGGCTCAAACACTCCGGCTGAATCAATCGCGAGCAGGCTCACTCCTACAGGGATCGCGCCCTTGTAGGAGTGAGCCTGCTCGCGATAGCAGTCTGGCAGGCGCCGCGACTGTTAAGGCTTACGCTTGCGCGGCCCAGTGTTGAACACTGGCACTTTGCGCACAGGCTTGACCGAAGGCTCTGGCGCCTGAGTCTCGCCGGTATCCACCCACTTGCCGAGATTGCGTTTGCCGCCACCACCGGAAGTTTTCGGCTTTTTCGGTTTCTTCGGCTTCTTCACGACCTGACCGCTGGCATCGGTATCCGGCACGCGGTGCTCAGGCTCGAAGTCCGGCTCGTTCTCACGCTTCAAGGTCTGACGCGTGAGCATCTCGATGGCCGACAGCATGTTCACTTCATCGGCACACACCAGCGAAATCGCTTCGCCAGTGGCGCCCGCACGGCCAGTCCGACCGATGCGGTGGATGTAATCCTCGGCCACGATCGGCAGATCGAAGTTGACCACCAATGGCAGGTCTTCGATATCCAGACCACGGGCGGCGACGTCGGTGGCGACCAGAATCTGTACTTCGCTGAGCTTGAAACGATCCAGTGCGCGCTGACGCGTGGCTTGCGGTTTATCACCGTGAATACCGTCAGCGTTGATGCCCAGCCCCTGAAGTTTTTCCACCAGAGCATCGACGCCGTTACGGGTCTTGGCGAACACCAGTACCTGCTTCCACTTGCCCTTGCGCATCAGATGCACGAACAGTTCAGCCTTGCGCTTCTTGTCCACCGTCACGATCCACTGCTTGACGGTGCTGGCAGCGACGTTGCGCGGGCTGACTTCGATGCTCAGCGGATCGTTGAGCATCTGTCCGGCCAGCAGGCGGATGTCATCGGAGAAGGTCGCGGAGAACAGCAGTGTCTGACGCTGCTTTGGCAGTACGCGGTAGATATTCGACAGTTCTTCGGAGAAGCCCAGGTCGAGCATGCGGTCGGCTTCGTCCAGCACCAGCGTTTGCAGTTGGTTGAACTTCAACGCCTTCTGCCGGAACAGGTCGAGCAAACGCCCAGGCGTGGCGACCAGCACATCGACGCCGCCGCGCAGCTTCATCATCTGCGGATTGATGCTGACGCCGCCGTAAACCGCGTAAGTGCGTAACGGCAGGTTTTCCGCGTACTCGCGCACGGCTTCGTGAACCTGCTCGGCCAGTTCGCGGGTCGGTACCAGAATCAGTGCACGCACCGAGTTGGCAGCGACTTTCGGCCCTTCCATGGACAGCAACTGCAACAGCGGCAAGGCGAAACCGGCGGTCTTGCCGGTACCGGTCTGGGCCGCAGCCATCAGGTCGCGACCGGCCAGCACCGCCGGAATGGCTTGCGCCTGAACCGGCGTCGGGGTCTGGTAGCCGAGCTTCTCGAGGGAGCGCAGCAAGGGTTCGATCAGGCCAAGGGTGGCGAAAGTCATGGGATTACCGTAGGAAAATTCAGCGCGGTTGTGCAAAACAAGTGTGCAATGCCGCGCAGTTTACCCTAATTCACACGGGATTCTGTCGGCATGGCCGTCACAACCGGCGGCTTCGCCCTACGCCACTGTGGCAGACCGATCAGCACCACGGCGCTGATGATCACCAGCATCGCCAATGCTTCCTCGATACCGATGGTCTCGCCGACAAACACGATCCCCAGCAACACCGCCACCGCCGGATTGACGTAGGCATAACTGGTGGCCGCCGCCGGACGCACATGCTTGAGCAGGTACATATAAGCGTTGAAAGCGATGATCGAGCCGAAACCGATCAGGTACGCCAGCGCCAGCCAGCCTTCCAGCGGCGGCATGGCTTGCAGGTGTTCGCCACTGAGCGCGCTGCCGATCAGCAAAACCACGCCGCCAACCAACATTTCAACGGCACTGGCCATTGCGCCCGCAGGCAACGGCAGATGCTTGCTCCACACCGAACCGAAGGCCCACGCCGCCGCCGCAAAAATCAGCAAGGCTGCGCCGGTAGGACTGGATTGCAGATTCGAGCCCATGTTGAGCATCGCGATACCAATAATCCCCAGCACCACCCCGGCCCATTCGAGGCGGGTATTACGCGCGCCCCAGAAATAGCCACAGAGCAACGTAAACAGCGGCACCGTCGCCACCGCCAAAGCCGCAACCCCGGAGGCAACGCCCGAGTGTTCAGCCACGCTGACCGCGCCATTACCGAAACTGAGCAACAGAATCCCGATCATCCCCGCTGCTTTCCACTGCGCCCACGTCGGCGCCGGAGCCCCGCGCCAGCGCAGGAAGGCGTACATCAACGTACCGGCAATGACGAAACGCACACCGCCGAGCATCAATGGCGGCCAATATTCGACGCCGATGCGGATCACCAGATAGGTCGACCCCCAAATCACATACAGCGCAAAAAACGCGGCGATCAACGGTAAGGGGAAACGGCGCAGACCAGACATGGGAGCAACTCGGAATCAAGGCAGTGGACTGGGTATTCTAGAAAAGCCACAGGCTGAACATAAGGAACAAAACCGGTTTATCGCGGCGGTACACTTTTGATAAACGAGCCAGTTCATGTCCATTGTGGGAGTCAGCCTGCTGGCGATTCGGTGATTCAGCCAACAACGATGTTGAATGACACGCCGCAATCGCCAGCAGGCTGGCTCCTACAAGGGTTACTAATCGGGATCAACGGTAGCGCTGGAGGTGTTCGACGACTTTTGCGGCTGGGACTTTCTGCAATTTGCACAGCAGGTCATGGGACAGCTCTTGCACCCCGTGCTTCTGGCGAAGTTGCTCAGCCAGATGCGCCATCAGGTTGGCCGCCATCTCGGCATCGGCCATCGCCCGGTGAGCCTGGCCGGTGTGCGGCAGACGGGCAAAAGTAGTGAGGGTGCCGAGTTTGTGGTTCGGCGCTGCCGGCATTAGCCTGCGGGCCAGCAGCAGTGAGCAGGCAAAGTTCTGCAAACGAGTGCGCTTGATCCGGCCCAGCTCGAAATCCCAGAACTTCTGGTCGAACGCGGCGTTGTGCGCCAGTAATGGCGTGCAGCCGACGAATTCGTTGACCTCGTTCATCACTTGTTCGGCCGATGGCGCGGTGCGCAGCATGGCGTTGCTGATGCCGGTCAGTTGCTCGATGAAGGCCGGGACGCGTACGCCGGCGTTCATCAGGCTCTGGTAACGCTCGACGATGCGGCCGTTTTCCAGCATGACCACGGCGATTTCCGTGGCCCGGCAACTGCTGCTCGGCGAGATGCCGGTGGTTTCAAAGTCGATGACTGCAATGCGTTCCAAACCGGGTGGTACTCCGTCCAAATCAATTTTTCAGTAGCTGCTCAATTCTTCAGCAACAGTGCGCCTTCGATCGGCACGTAGCGACTGGCGGCGCGGATCAGTGAGTTGGCGGTCAGGCCGGGGACGCCGTAAGCCACGGCTTGCACCCCGTGTTTGCTGATGATGCGTTCCAGCAGCATGTCGAAATCACCGTCACCGGAGGCCAGCACCACTTCGTCGACGTGATCGGCGGCGTCCATGATGTCGAGGGTGATGCCCACGTCCCAGTCACCTTTGGCCGAGCCATCGCTGCGCTGGATGTAAGGCTTGAGCTTCACGATGAAACCGAGATTGCGCAGGATCTGTTGAAACTGCTGCTGTTTGCTGTCGCCACGATCAATCGCGTAGGCGTAGGCCTCGACGATCTGCCCGTCCTTGCTGATGTCCGCCCACAGCGCCGCATAGTTGAAATGGCAACCATAAGCCTGACGCACGGTGTAGTAGAGGTTCTGCACGTCGGCGAACACTGCGATTTTTTTCACCGGAGTTCCTGTGGGCGCGCAAGCGCACGTAGCGGGATCGGGCGCCAGGCCCGAAAAAGGCGCTCAGTATGCCAGTGAGGAGGAAGGTGACGCGAATAATCACCGGCAGGCGCCAAGGTATCCCTGACAAGCGGTGAATGTGGCGAGGGGATTTATCCCCGTTGGACTGCGCAGCAGTCCCAAACCCCGGGTCCGCTTCGCTGCCCAACGGGGATAAATCCCCTCGCCACGTTGTTAGCGTGAACTTCAGAGATGTGGGTCAGACGAAGGAATCGTCATCATCGAAGAACGATGAGTTGTCATCGCTGTAGTCCGCGTCGCTGAGCCCGCCCTGATCATTGTTGTAAGTGTCGTTGCCCGCCACGCGCTGATCATCATTCCAGCCGTTGTTGCCCTGATCTGCAACTTGCGCCGGCTCTTCCTTGATTACCTCAACGACTTCCTGCGGCTGCTGGTTATGGCTGAACAAACTGCTGATGCCTTGCGCCAGCATCACGCCACCGGCCACACCGGCTGCGGTTTTCAACGCGCCACCGAGGAAGCTGCTGCCGGCCGCCGGGGCTGCTTGTTGCGGTGCATAGTTGGGCGGCGGTGCGCCGAAGTTCTGTTGTGGGGCGGGCGCCGCGTAGTTCTGCTGCGGTGCCGGTTCGCGCCAGCCTCCGGTGGATGCCGGTGCGCTCTGGGCCGGTGCAGGCTGGGTTGGCGCCGGACGCGGATTGCTGCCAAAGATGCTGGACAGGAAACCACCGCCGCTCGGTGCAGATGCTGCGCCCTGAGCCTTGGCCGCTTGCAGGTCGGCCTGCAATTGCTGGACTTGCTGAGTCAGTTGTTTGTTCTGTTCATCGAGGCTTTTGATGGCCGCCTCTTGCACCAGAATCGCCTGGGTCATGAAATAACCTGCCGCCGGCTGGCGCGTCAGGTGTTCCTTGATCCGCGCCTCCGCCAGGGCGTCGCGCGGGGCTGCTTCCGTTTCGGCCTGTTGCAGGCGGGAAAACAGTCCATCGATCAGGGTTTGCTCTTCGCTGTTCATGGCGACCTCGTAGATTGCCGGGGATAACGTTGCCCTTGTCCACGCTGGACACGGTACCTGTCTGTAATGGAGGCAGTGACAGAATGTTTCAATGACCTTTACCGAACGTTTACGTTTGCGCCCCGCCACGCATCATCGGTTAAAGTGAGCCACTGTTTTCGACCTGCGATACCGACCGATGAATGCCTTGGATGTACTGCGCGACTCTCTCTATTTCTTCAAACGCAATCTGGGCCAGATCGTCCGGCTGTGCCTGCCGCTGGTGATTTTCGAAGCGTTCCTGCAACAGGTGGTCGACCACGCCACCGGGCCGGAGAATTTCTCGGCGATCAGCGTGGTCGTCGGCCTGCTGGTTTATCCGCTGTATACCGCTGCGCTGATCCTGTTGCTGGACGCCCGCACCAACGGCGAAACCCCGCGCAACCGCGATCTGCTGGCGCTGTCAGTCAGACTGTGGCCGCGCTTCGCCGTGCTCACCGCGCTGAATACTTTGCTGATCCTGCTCGGCCTGTCGCTGTATTTCCTGCCGGGGCTGTGGCTGATGGTCACGTTGGCGTTCGGCGAATACCTGCTGGTGCTGCGCGGCCTCGGCCCGTTGCAGGCGATGAAGCAAAGCCTGCGCCTGACCCGTGGGCATTTCTGGAAGATTCTGTTGTGCATCCTCTGCGTGATGGGGCCGCTGTGGCTACTCAAGGGCGCAACGCTGGCGGTGTATCCCGAGCCGCAGAACCCGTTGATCGCGGTGCTGATCGACAGTGGGCACAGTTTCCTGCAACTGTTCACCAGTGTGGTGCTGTTCCGCCTGTTCATGCTGATCAGTGAATCGCCCGACAACCGCGAAGGAACGGCCTGACTGCTATTGGCCTTGGGCGCCGGCCTCGCAGTCCGGTATGCTCAGGGCCACTTTTGTAACGCTATAAGTCGAGCCATGCCCCGTCTACTGCGCTACACCCTGCTGATCGTACTGTTCGCCATCGTCCTGATCGGCGGGCTGATTCTCACCGTCACCTGGCGCCCCGACGCCCGCGAAACCCTGCCAGTCAGTTGCACCGGTCAGCCGCCGACGCTGGTGCCCGGGCAAGCGCTGAAAGTCATGACCTGGAACGTCCAGTATCTGGCTGGCAAGCGTTACGTGTTCTGGAATGATCTGGCGCAGGGCACCGACGAAGCGCCGACTCTGGAAGACATGGCCTTCAGCCTCGATGAAGTGGCGCGGGTGATCCGCGACGAGCAGCCCGATCTGGTGTTGATTCAGGAGCTGGATGACGGCGCCAAGGCCAGTGACTATCAGGATCAGCTCAAGCTGTTGCAGGAGCGCGTCGCCGACCTCTATCCGTGCAGCGCGCATGCGTTCGACTGGAAGGCTGATTTCGTCCCCGATCCGCACGTCTTCGGCAGCGTGGGCCGACAACTGGCGACGTTGAGCCGCTACCGCATCGAACACGCCGAGCGCCTGCAATTGCCGGTGGCGCCAGCCAACCTCATCAGACGCCAGTTCCAGCCGAAAGATGCTCTGCTCGCGGTTAAATTGCCGCTCAGCGACGGCGGGCAACTGACGGTGTTCAACACTCATCTGGATCGCGCCAGCCAACCCGACGACACCTTGCAGGCGCAGGTGACCGCCGTGGCCAAAGTGCTGGATAAATATGAAAGCCAAGGCATGCCGTGGTTGATCGGCGGCGACTTCAACCTGCTGCCGCTGGGCCAGTACCGACGTTTAGCCGCCGAGCAGCGCACGCCCTACTCCGCCGACAGCGCACTGCATCTGTTGTGGGACAAGTACCCGATGATCCCCACCAACAACGAAGCCAGTGGCATCGACCGCGCGCAATGGCTGACCCACTATCCCAACGACCCCGGCCTCAACGGCCCGGATCGTACGGTCGACTATCTGTTCTACAGCCCGAAGATCAAACGGGTGGAAGCGATGGTGCGGCAGGACGATACGTTGCGCATCTCCGATCATTTGCCGGTGATTGCGCGGTTCCTGCTGCCGGTGGCGCCATAGGGCCGAGACTGACAAGCGCCACGAGCAACGCTCCAGCATTCGAATTTACGACACGGAAGACGCATGAAAATTTTACTGATGTGCAAGGACATCGGGGGTTATGCCCGAAAATTGGCGGACCATCTAATGACCGATAACGACGTGTGCTTCATCGATACCGCGTCAATGTCCGAGCAGTTTGATAAAGCCCCGAAAATCCTTCGCCGCCCGCTTAAACGTTGGGCTCAGTTGCGACGGGTCAAGTCAGCCATTCAGGCATCCGGAAGATTTGATGTCGCCCTGTTGATCAACCCGGCGCAAATTGATCCGACGCAATTGGCGGTAGCTTTCAAGTCCAGCGACCGCAAGATTGCCTATCTTTACGACAGCTTCAGTCGATGGCCGATGAGCCGTGAACAACTTGCCGAATACGATGAGGTGTTTTCCTTCGATCCGGAGAATGCCAAAAGCCATGGCCTGAAAAAACTGCACAACTTCATTTATGAAGATTATGTCGCAGACGCAAAACCTGGTGAGTACTCGGCTTTTGTGGTGATGGCCGGCAAGGATCGGGTTCCAGCACTGGAAAAACTGGCGCAGGAGTTTGATCGACTCGGGATCAGTGATTACAAGTTTATGGTTCAGTGCAAACCGATCCCCGGCGCTCATCCGGGCATCACCTTCTTCGCACAAAGAATGTCGCTGGAGTCCGTAGGCGAACTGGTAAAACGCTCGCGGATCATTCTGGACATTTCCAAGCCCGGCCAGGCCGGATTGAGCTTCCGTTTTTTTGAGGCCATGGCCTCGCGCAAAAAAGTCATCACCACCAACAGAAGCGTTGTCGACTATGACTTCTACAACCCGGCGAACATTCTGGTCATCGATGAAGCCAGCCCGCTGATTCCCGAGCAGTTCATAACCGAACCGTATGTGGACGTTCCTGAGCAGATCTATCAGAAATACACGTTGCAGGGATGGACCAGGACTGTCCTTTCACTGCACTGAAACACTCCCCAGTTTCACCTGCCCAACACCAATCCCTGTGGGAGCTGGCCTGCCAGCGAAAGCGGTGTGTCAGGCTCCAGATGTGTTGACTGACACGACGCTATCGCGAGCAGGCTCGCTCCCACAGGTTTTGCGAGTTGCCTCAAATCATCTGCACAACACAAATCCGTGTGGGAGCTGGCTTGCCAGCGAAAGCGGTGTGTCAGGTTCCAGATGTGTTGACTGACACGACGCTATCGCGAGCAGGCTCGCTCCCACAGGTTTTGTGAGCAGCCTCAAATCATCTGCACAGCGCAATCCCTGTGGGAGCTGGCTTGCCAGCGAAAGCGGTGTGTCAGGCCCCGGATGTATTGACTGACACGACGCTATCGCGAGCAGGCTCGCTCCCACAGGTTTTGCGAGTTGCCTCAAATCATCTGCACAACACAAATCTCTGTGGGAGCTGGCCTGCCAGCGAAAGCGGTGTGTCAGCACCGGATGTATCGACTGACACGACGCTATAGCGAGCA